>CAYSRK010000342.1:0-17421 GCA_964433385.1 uncultured Spirochaetales bacterium | reverse complement strand
GTTGTTTATCGCCTGAAACACATTGAGCGCTCCCGCCCGGCGTACAGCGACTGCTGCGGCCCCGATCTTCCTCCGCAGCATTCCCCCGTTCGCCCGCGAGACGTACCCGGTCCGGTCAATGAGCGCCTTCATCTCCGGAGTGAGGGCGGCAAAGTATGTCGGGGAACCGAGGATAACTGCATCGGACTCCGTCATCAGCTGCAGCACCTTATTGGCAATATCATCATCGAAGATACAGCGCCGGTCCTTCAGTTCCTTGCAGGTGCCGCAGGCGGTGCAGCCGTGTATGCCTGTTCCCCCTATCTGCACGTAGGTGCAGGAGACCGATCTCTCCTCAAGATATCCTCCCAGCATTCTGAGCATGGCATCGGTGTTGCCTTCGGTTCTCGGACTTCCGTTACACAGCAGCGCTTTCATCTCCTGCCCCTCCTCTCGTGACGACTGTGCAGATACGATACCGGTGAGCGCTGTCTCTGTCCATACCCGGTGACTCTACGCAAGCCGTCTCACATAGCCGCTTATGCCCACCCCGGCCAGTTCAGCCAGGAGCGCAGCTCCCCGGCTGCGGGCAGGATCGGGATTCTCGAAGTGCGCGCGGACCAGCACCTCGGCAGCGAGCTGAAGAAGGGGCGGTTCCACATCAAGAATCATCTTCCGATCTCGCCAGTAGGCGGCAGCCTCCTGAAAATCCGGGAGGGGAACGGCCGCACCCGGGTCCATCCCCTCCTGCTGTGCAATCTGCTCGACTTCATCACGCAGGGAAGTGAGAAAATAATCAGCTGTTTCAGGATACCTCTTCGGGATCTCCGCCGCTGCCTTGAGCATTCCCGCCGCCGACTCATCGGGGGATGCGCTTCCGCTGAGAATTCCCGCAGTAAGCTCAGCCGCAATGGAGCGGTGAACATCTGCCAGGACCGCGGTATAGAGGTGCTCTTTGGAGGAGTAGAAGGCATAGAAGGAACCTTTCGCTATGCCGGTCGCCGCGGTTATTCTGTCGATGGCGGTCTTCCTGACTCCTGACTGGGCAAAGAGCTCCGCGGCTGTTCTGATGAGCTTTTCCTGAATAAAGGCTCTCTTTCGGGCACTGAACTGGGGCATGAAACCTCCCATGACTATCTGTAACAGTATAGTCATAAGGTAGCATACGGCAGATACCCTGTCCATCCCGGCAAGGGGGACTTCAGCTCACTTCAATACCCAGAGGAAGACGGATCTCGGTTACGGTGCCGTTTTTCCCGTCCGCACGATTGGATACAGTCGCGGTTCCCCTGTGCAGCTCAACCCCGGTTTTCACAATGGCAAGTCCTATGCCGCTGCCCGGAGCCTGCACCGAGGCGCCGCGGTAGAACCGGTCAAACACCCGGGTCAGTTCTGCAGGGGGAATACCCGGTCCGTTGTCAGTGACGCGGATAACGAGGATTCCCCGCTCCACCTCAGCCCTGACTTCAACAGCTATATCAGCAGGATTCGAATGGTTGGCATGAGAGAACTTAACACTGTTGCCCAGCACATTTTCCAGCACGCTGCGCATGACCTCGCGGTCGCACAAGAGCGGCATGCTCTCCGCTTCGCGGCTGCGGCGGATATCGATGCGGATTCCCTGCCCCTCTTCAGTGCTGAGAACAGCCTCGACAGCCTGGTTTAAAAGCTCCCTGATGCTGCAGCGCTCAATACTCAGCATCCGCTTATCGTCCTGTCTGCCTTCAAGGCGAGATAGTTCAAGCAGGTTTGTGACAATGCCCCTGATCCTCTGCGCCTGCTCCATACTGCGGGAAAGGTAGATGAACGAACCGCTGTTCCTGTCTTTCGGGTTTCCGGCATCCAGGTCAGCAGGGCGGTTTTTGGGGGACTGCAGCAGTTCGAGGTAGGATATAAGAGCGGTAAGCGGAGTTCTCAGCTCATGCGAAGCATCGGAGAGAAAGTTGCGCAGGGTATCCCGCTCGGCCTGAAGGTCATGCACGGTATCCTGCAGCGCCTCAGCCATGCGATTGAACTGCCCGGCCAGCAGCCCGATTTCATCGCTTCTTCTGCACTCATCAGGGCCTGCCCGGGTGCTGAGGTCTCCGGAACCCATACCGCTCACCGAAACGCTCAACGCCTGGAGGGGGCGGGCGAGTTTTCTTCCCATGGCCCATCCAAGGAGAGCTGAAAGCACCAGGGCGATGGCGGATGCGGTTGCGAAGGAGACCATAGCCGGCCGCATGATGCTGCTGCGCACCAGCGGCGCCTCATCAATGACGATAAAGCTCTCAACCGGATTTCCATTCACGAGCAGCTCAGTCCGCGCATCTGCCAGAGAGAAGACCGATTGAACTGAGGGTATGCCCCCGCGGTACCCGGTGCTGCCCGCCACCCCGACGGGAAGCCGGGCGCTGTGCATATCGTAACGGCCGCGCCCCTGGGTACCGCTTAAACTCATACGCATCATCAGTTCCATTACCTCACTGATAGGAATGGAACTGCTGGTCTCCACCTGTACGCCGCCCTCGTAGATATCGAACAGGGACCTGCCGCTGCCGGTCACCACGTCTACGTCCACCCCCTGGAGGCTTTCGATTGATTCGAGAAAGAGTTCAAGCTCCTGCAGAGCCGGTTCACGGCCGATGAACTTCACCAGTTCGACTGCGACCTGCTCGGCCGAGGCCTGCAGGGCCTCCTCTTCCTTCTGGTCTGCGTAACGGTCGATGAAGACGTAAAAGATCGCAAAAACCATGACCAGGGAGAGCAGCGTTATGCTCACATAACTGAGGATCAGCTTGTTCTTAAGGCTTGAGAAACCGATACGCATAACGCTCTCCATCTCCCTGATACTGCGGTGCGGGAGTGTTTCAGTTGTTGCGGCTGTCAGGCAGTCTCAGCTGCGGGCCTCCCGGCATAGTCCGGTTGTTTCTGAGAGACTCATCCTGATAGGGGAAGAGATTTCCCGCTCCGGGGCCGCCCATTCCGAAGGGGTAGTAGGTCACCCCAAGGAAGGCGTTACCGTCATTGTCTCCAAGGATAACCGTCACCTCTTCGGTACCGTTCATTGAAAGCGTAGTCAGGGTCACTTCACTGCCCGGCTCCATGCTGAGGATGCGGGAAGCGAGATCTCCGTCCTCAAGCTCCTCGCCGTTAACGGCGACAATCAGAAGCTGCGCCTCGAGGCCGGCTTCTGCAGCCGGGCTGCCAGGGGCAACTTCAGTCACGTAAGCAGACTGCCCGCTGAGTACCGACTCAAGCATATCCTCGCTAATTCCTTCCGGGAGCATACGGGACAGACCCTGACCGAAAAATCGTTCAGCAAATCCGTTCTCCCCGTTATCCTGCAGCTCTTCAGATTCCTCCTGCGGGGGTCCCCAGCCTTTTCCCCGCGGTTCAGCATTCCGATATTCGTAATCCCGGCGCATGGGAGCGGACCCGGAGAAGGGCCCTTCGCGGTACCCCCCGCCGACAATTCCCACAAGCGGGCGCCCGATGCGGGTTTCCAGTTTGAGGGAGAGAGTCATCTCCTCACCTCCCCTAAGCAGGGTTATCTCCACGGTATCCCCGTACTCATACCCTTCCAGTGCTCCGGCGATTTCAGCGGGGGATGATGTCGCGACACCGTCAACTGCGGTTATGATATCCCCCCTGATAATTCCAGCCTTCTCAGCCGGACTGTCAACATAGACATCAGCTACCAGGACACCCTGAGCATCCGCATACCTGCGCTCCAGGTCCCCATAGTCCCCCCGGTACATCCGGTGGAAACCGGGCATAATACCATATTCCGGTACGCTGAATTCCTGCTCGGCGGTATCCGGGTTCATGACCGACAGGTCATCCTCAACTCCCTGGGCGACTGCAGCCGCCGCAGCAAACAGCAGCACTGCCAGCACTGCCCCTAATCTCATTGCAGTACGCATACAAGACCTCCGTCTAAGTATTTGATTTTCAGTACATCCCTAACATATGATGGGAAGATTAGGGGAGGATTCAGCAGCGGTTAAGATTTCTTAACCTTAACGTGCGTGTTTCAGATATCGAAGCGGTAGCCGTATCCGCGGACAGTCTTCAGATACTCCGGTTCGGCCGGATTATCCTCGATCTTTTCCCTCAGGTGTCGGATATGGACATTGACGGTCTTCGGGTCATCCGGGTTCCAGCTCTCAGACCAGACGTGGTCGGTTATCTGCTCCCGGGTGAGAACCTGCCCAGGGTATTCGAGAAAGAGCATGAGCATCCGCATCTCGATCGGGGTGAGGAAGAGGTCCTCGCCGTTACGCCGGGCTCTCATGGCCTTCGTATCGACGACAATGCTGCCGAAGGAGACTTTGTCTTTACCCTCAGTTCCACCATCCGTACCGGTTCGGGAAAACTCCCCGTAAGCCCGCCGCAGCTGCGCTTTCATGCGGGAGAAAAGTTCCCGGAAGCTGAAGGGTTTGACAAGGTAATCATCAGCACCCACTTCCAGGCCGACGACCCGGTCAACCACCTCGTCCCGTGCTGATACCATAATAACCGGCAGGTGCATCCCGTTGAGCCGGATTCTCCGGCATGTCTCATACCCGTCAATCCCCGGGAGACGGATATCGAGGAGCACCAGATCGAACTGTGACTCACCGAGCAGGTGCAGGGCAGCTTCCCCGGAAAGGGCTGCCGTCGGGTCGAACCCCTCCAGGCGCAGCCCCTCCTGCACAGCATCCGAAATAGCCGGTTCATCTTCCACTATGAGAATCCGGTTACGGTTCATGGTGTTCCCGCCATGCATCACCCTGCAGATGTTCAAGATAGAGCGTGATGAGCTTTACCGAGGTCTGCGGGTTGTACTGATCGAGGAAGGCTATCTGAAAACAGAACGATTCGAGCAGGTGCAGCAGATGGTCGCTCACTTCGTTAATCGATGAGCTGAGCTCCAGCTCACCGCTCTGGACTCCCGTGCGCAGCAGGCGCTTGAAGAGGATGATAAGTTTGGCGGTCCGCCTCATAATGGTATCGGAGAAATCTTTGCCGTCCTTTTTCAGCTGGATCATGACGTACAGCAGGGAGGTGAGAGCCTCCCGGTTCCGGCCGGCGGTCGCTATGACGTCGCGGCAGATGACCTTCAGCCGTTCCATCACGCTCCTGCGTTCATCCCAGGCAATATCAGCGTAGCGGATAAACATCCTTCCGGTGAAGATCTTGACCGCATAATAGTAGATCTCCTCCTTATCGTGGAAGTACTGATAAATAGTGGGGCGCGATATCCCGCACTTCTGGGCTATGAGGGAGAGATTGGCTGCCTTATACCCCACCCGCGAGAATACGTCCAGGGCGGTAAAGAGAATCTCTTCTTTTCTCTTCTCGTGATCAATTACTTTGGGCATAACAGCCTCGACCTCTCTTCCCCGCTGCGCACCGCCGGTGCGCCCGGCTGCTCCGGCTTCCGTTCTCCTTACAGTATAGCGCATTACTTCAGTTAACACTATACAGAAGTAAAAAAGTGTCAAAAAAAAGAGCGCGAACAAAGGGGAGGAGCATTATTTTTTATTGACACTTATACCCCGTTGTGTTAAATTAAGCCCATAAGCTGACGGGCAGGGCAAAAACAAGAGTGAAACAGTACCTTCGTTGAGGGTATCTTGGTGTTCAGTCCGCCGGCCGACGCACTCAACCAATTTTCCAAGCCGGGGCTGTTCCCCGCGGGGAGCTGCCCCGCGGGGAGACGCCCCGGCGTTTTTTTTGTCCCCGCTGGAGAATCAGCTGAACTCCTTTCCGATCAGCACCAAAGTCAGTATACTGGTCATGCATGCTGCCGCAGAGGAGGCACCCGTTTGAAGAGAACCTTACGAGCACAGTATGTCAGCAGCCGGGTAGAGACGGTTGCCCTGATCCACGCTGTCTTGCGCGCCTGCCTGGACAGAAAGCCGGGGGAGGTGTGCTCCGTAGGACTTCCCGGAGGAAGAAGCATTGAGCCTGCGGTCGCTGCCCTGCAGCTGCTCGACATCAGACAGCTTGCCCGCCTGCGCTTCCAGCTGATCGATGAGCGGCTCAGCGGAGAAAAAAATTATGATACGCTGCTTCAGGCCGGCTTTGAACAACTGTTCAGCAAAGGATTCCTCAAGCGGACCCAGCTCTCCGGACTCGGGGACGAGCATGAGAACCGGAGTCCCCCTGCCGCCTTCGACCTGCTCTTTCTCGGCGTTGGCGAGGACGGTCATGCTGCATCGCTTTTCCCCGGCTCCTACCCGCTTCTGGACCGGGAGGAGACGGCAGATATCGTGCGAATTGAGGATTCTCCCAAACCGCCGCCGCATCGGGTGAGCTATTCCTACGCAGGATTCAGGCGCTGCGCTGCCCGTGCTGATATCCGGCTGATGATTTTCGGGGAGACCAAGCGTACGGCGTACAGGCGGCTGCTTCAGGGTGAGAGCGCGGCGTCTCTGCCCTGCGCCTTTTTTCCGGATACGTTTTCCTCGGTATCAATCATAACCGACCTGAACGATGGAGAAAGATGATATGAAACAGATTATAGTGCAGTTCGGCGGCACCGGCGACCTGGCGCTGAAGAAGCTCTACCCCGCCTACCGAAACCTGCTGGTAAAAGGCTACGATTTTCACGTAATCGCCCTCGGGAGGCGTTACCCCGACCAGGAGTCGTTCTCCCGTGCGATGGTCCGGCCTGAAGACAAGGAGCTGCTTGAGCGGATCCACTACGTGCAGTACGACATGGCGGAGACCGGGAGCACTGCGGGGATCGTCAGCAAGGCGCAGGAGCTGATCGACTGCGATACGCAGGCGGAACTGATCTACTATGTTGCCCTGCAGCCTGACCTCTATGAGGATGCGGTCAAACGAATCCAGGCAATTGACGCGCAGATCACCTGCCGGCTCTCCAAGAAGATCGCCGTTGAGAAACCGTTCGGTTTCGATGCTGAAAGCGCCGCCCGATACAACGCCATCCTTTCTCAGGCTTTCTGCGACGAAGAGATCTACCGGATCGACCACTACCTCGGCAAGGAGTTTATGCAGAATCTCCTGATCATGCGGTTTCATAACGATATCATCAGGAGCATCTGGAATAACCGCAGCATTGAGAGCATGCAGATAGTCTTTGATGAGACCCACGGTGTTGACCAGCGGCTCGGTTTCTACGAGAAGATCGGGGTTGTCCGGGACACTATCCAGAACCATATCCTCCAGATTGTCACCTACCTGACCATGTCAGAGCCGGCCAGCTTCTCCTCTGAGGATATTGCCGACGAGAAGGTCAAGGTTCTTCGCTCGATCAAGCCGGTTCAGCGGTTCAATCTCGGCCGATACGAGGCTATCGGCTCAAAACAGGGACGTGCCGTTGAGGTCCCAACCTACGCAGCCCTGAAAATTTTCGTCAACACCTATTACTTCGCCGGCATTCCCATCTACATCCGCACGGGGAAGATGCAGGGCAGGGCTGTCTCACAGATCTACGTGAAATTCAAAAATACCACCCGGTCGGTCGTCAACGATACCTCCATCCTGGAAAACGGGGTGATCATCAATATCCATCCCGAGCTCTCCATCGACATCTCCATGAACCTGAAGGAGCCGAACACCTCGTGGAAATCGAAACCGGTCAGATTCCGATTCAACCATGCTGAGACCTTCGGAGCCAACACCCCCGAGGCGTACGAGCAGATCGTGGAGAAGATCCTGACGTCAGACAAGTCGCTGTTTCCGTCAATCAGGGAGATCAATGAAGCGTGGAGAATTGTCGCTCCCATGCTTCGGGAACGGCAGAAGATGGAGATTTATCCTTCCGGTTCCCTTCCCCGTTTTGCCGAGGAGCTGATGGAACAGGATGGTCTTTCCTGGTACGCCGACAGTGGTCAGTAATTCAGCATTTCAGGGTCGGGTCCGACCCTAAGCTGCTCCAGGGTCTCAATTCTTGCAATATCTTCATCGGTCAGGGAGAAGTCGAAAATGTCGACATTTGTCCTGATTCTTTCGGTATTCTCCGACTTGGGCAGGCAGATCACTCCGAGCTGATACTGCCAGCGGAGGATAATCTGGGCTATGGTTTTCCCGTAGCTCTCGGCGAGCTCCTGCAGCAGCGGATCTGAGAATATCTTCCCCTGCATGAAGGAGCCCCAAGCCTCAATCGCGATATGCTTTAGGCTGCAGTACTCCCTGAGCTCCCGCTGATTGAAGCGGGGATGAAGTTCAACCTGATTCACCATGGGAACAATGCCCGTTTCGCTGATAAGCTCCTCTATGTTGCCGATGGTGAAATTGCTCACCCCTATGGCCTTGACCCGCCGGTCCTCGTAGAGTTTCAGCAGCGCCCGCCAGGATTCCGTACTGCGGTTCTTGGGCCAGTGGATGAGGTAGAGATCAAGGTAATCGGTCTGCAGCCGCTGCAGAGTTGCCTCAAAGGCACGCAGGGCAGAGTAGAAACCCTGATCCTTGTTCCAGAGCTTTCCCGCCAGAAACAGCTCCTCACGGGGAATGGAGCTTGCGGCAATCGCCTCTCCTACCCCCTGCTCATTGTTATACGCTTTTGCGGTATCGATATGCCTGAAGCCGACTTCCAGGGCAGTAATCACGGCCTGTTTGACCGGCGGACCATTCTCTATGAATGATGTTCCGAATCCGAATCTGGGTATCTCAACTCCGTTATGAAGGGTTGCTGCTTCCTGGAGGGGATTCATCGCTTACTCCTCTGATCCCGGGCCCCGACGCACATCGGCAGCGGTCATTACTATGAATATACTCACGCAGCTTATACAGTGTCAAACTGACGGCATGAAAAATCGATGAAAAACAGGTCTTAACGCACTCACGGTGCGCTGCAGGCAAAAAAGAGCCGCCCGTCGGTACTGCGGGCAAACTCCTCGTCACCGACAACCGGATCCCCCTCCTCATTATACACATCCACTGCGGCAAACTCGTTTTTCAGGTCGGAGAGCACGAGGTACGGGTCAGGAGTATACTCATGTATCGTATCCCGGTGCCGCCTGAACAGCTCGTCTCCGAGATGCTCATAGATCCTGACGCCGAACCGGAAGCGGGAAGCTTCCTGTTCGTCGATATTCATGATGACCGTCGAGCCGTCATCGAGTTCCGTAAGGAAGGGAGGAAGAACCGCCAGCCGCTGCAGCCGTTTCGGCGTGTTCATATCAAGCAGGAATACCCCTCCCCTCTTCAGGTGATTTCCGGCAGCACGGAACAGGGAGCGCCACTGCGAAAGGTGAGAAAGATGGTTGATCGTGTCAAACACGCATATCACGGCATCAAAGGTCCTGTCGAACCGGAAGGCGGCGATGTCCATCCGGAACAGGCGGGCCTGAGGAAGCCGCTGGTGCGCAAAACTGAGCATTGGAGCGCTTTCATCAATTCCGTACAGTTCGGTAAAACGCCCGGAAAGCAGTTCCAGAACCCGGCCTGTGCCGCAGCCGAGCTCCAGCACTGAGGACTCCCTATCCGGCGCAGGTAGGGGCAGAGCCCGATCGAAGAAGCTGCTGCACCAGGAATAATCACGCATCGCGGCGTCATAGAACTGAGAAAAGACTTCGTACCCCATCCGAAGAACCCTCCTTTCCCATTATTCAGGACAGAACTGTCAATCTCATGATATAGTACGGGTATCTGTTTGTACAGGAGACCGTATGCGCGAGCACAGACCCTCTGTCACACCCGAGCAGCCCATCCTGAAAATAGGGCTTCGCGCCCTTCTCTTCGCGGCAGCTGTGCTGGTCACTCTCAATATCGCAACGGGTATCCTCGCACGGCACATACCCTCGGGAATCTACCTGCAGGCAGAACCCGGGTCTACAGAGCAGGCCGTTCAGGACTCCTTCGTATTCACCGACAAACCCCCGCTGCCGCCCTGGCGCTGGTTAACCGCCTCGGTTGAGAGCCTTGCCGGTCCCGATAACGTGGTGCTCATCAGTATTATCATCTTCATGTTCCTCATAGCCGGCGCAGTAAGCGTAATGCAGGCGGGGGGGCTGCTCAGCTATCTGGTTGCGGCAGTGCTTTCTGCCTTCTCGGGACGATCCTACCTGACAGCCGCGGTAATCGTTCTGGTCTTCATGCTCTTCGGCAGTCTGCTTGGAAGCATGGAAGAGGTTGTTGTACTGGTCCCCATTGTCACAGCCCTTGCACTGCGGATGGGCTGGAGCAGAACAACCGGGCTCGCCCTGAGCCTGGGAGCAATCGCCTTCGGCTTTTCTGCCGCCCTGACGAACCCGTTCACGATCGGGGTTGCCCAGCGGCTTGCGGGACTGCCCCTCTACTCCGGCATAGGCCTCCGGCTTCTCATATTCGCCGCAGTGTACGGAATCTACACGCTCTACATTATATTCATGGTCCGGCGTGAAGAGCGGAGTGCCGGAATCAGGAACCTGCCCGCTTCCGCTGCTCAGCCGGAGCTGCCGCCGCTTCCTTCCTTCAGCAGCCCCCGGATGATGCGCGGCGCTCTGCTCTGGTTCTCCCTCTCCCTGCTGGTTATGGCGCTGCTGATCATAAGCTCCTCGTACCTGACGATTCTCTCCGATTACCTGCTTCCCCTGGTTACTCTCTGCTTCACCGTAGGCGGTCTCGGGGCCGGGGCAAAAGCGGGAATGGGTGTGCGGCGCATTGCCGCCTCCTTTACGGCGGGTATCGGCGGGGTAGCTCCGGGTATCGTGCTCATCCTGCTCGCCTCCGGGATCAGGCATATCCTCTACCTGTCCGAGGTAACCGATACCATTCTCTACCTCGCTGCCCGGAGGATAACCGGCACCGGTCCCTACCAGGCGGCTCTGCTGGTCTACGCTCTGGTGCTCGGACTCAATTTCTTCGTCAGTTCCGGTTCCGCCAAGGCGTTTATGATCATTCCGATCATCTCGCCGCTGGCCGATATGGTAGGGCTATCCCGCCAGACGGCAGTCCTTGCCTACATGTTCGGAGACGGGTTTTCCAATATCATCTACCCGACAAACGCACTGCTGCTGATCTGCCTGGCTGTGACCGGAATCAGCTACGGAACGTGGTTCCGCTGGATCTGGAAAATAGAACTGCTGCTGCTGGTGCTTACTGCTTCGGTGCTGCTTGCCGCAGTCAGGTTCGGGTACTGACTATGCTGGAGGTAGCATTATGAGCTGGGTTGCCGGCGTTATCGCAGCAGCTGCACTGCTGCTCTGCATCCTTATCGTGCGTGCTGTCCGCTTCAAGAGAACAGTCACGAGCGAATCTCCCGACTCATCTCTGCTGCCGGTCTCCCACCAGGCTGCGGAACATCTGCAGGAGGCTGTCAGATTCAGGACTGTCTCACATGCCGACCCTGAGACTGTCGACTGGGAGGAGTTCAGGCGATTCAAGCAGTGGCTTTCATCTGCATATCCGCTCGTTCACTCCCGGCTTGAGCTGACGGAGATTAATGAGTTTACCCTGATCTACCGTTGGGGGGGTACGGATGCCCGGCTTGATCCGATACTCCTGATTGCCCACCAGGATGTTGTTCCTGCGGGGGATGAGAAGCAGTGGGCGTATCCTCCGTTTGCGGGAATATCTGCGCAGGGGTACATCTGGGGCCGCGGCACCCTCGATATCAAGGTGCAGCTTATTGCGGTACTTGAGGCGGCTGAGCACCTGCTGAGAAAAAACTACACCCCGAAACGGGGCATCTATATCTGCTTCGGTCACGATGAGGAGGTCGGAGGACATAACGGAGCAGCGCAGGCAGCAGCCTATTTTGCGCGTGAGGGGATTCGTTTCTCGTTTCTCCTCGATGAGGGGGGAGCAGTGGCCGACAATATGGTCGCAGGCCTGAGTCTCCCCTTTGCCGCCGTCGGCATTGCCGAGAAGGGGTACCTTGATGTTGAAATCTCCTGTACGAGCAGGGGCGGCCATGCCTCCACTCCCCCCGCGAGAACTGCCCTGGGGCTTGCAGCCCGGGCAGCAGCGAGGCTCGAGCAGAAAAAATTTCCCCTGCGGCTGACGGAAGTACCCCGGGCTATGTTCCGTTCCCTCGGGCCTCACATGCCGTGGCACTACCGGCTGATCATAGCAAACCTGCGTTTTTTCCAGCCGCTGTTTGTCCGGATACTGGCCGGGGGTGCTGCGGGCTCGGCAATGGTGCGGACCACAGCCGCCCCCACGACTGCCAGGGGGAGTGATGCACCCAACGTTCTGCCGGCAAGTGCGGCCATTACGTTCAACGTCCGCCTGCTCACCGGGACCAGCTCCGAGCAGGCTCTGAGGCGAATCCGCAGGGTTGTCGAATCCCGCAGGGGTCCGGTATCGGTACAGCCGCTGCTCGTTAATGAGCCTTCGCATGTCTCCCCGATCGACTCTTCCCAGTTTTCCCTGCTGACCAGAAGTATCCGCCAGATATTCCCCGGCTGCGTCACCGCCCCCTACCTGATGTTCGGCGGTACGGATTCGATGAAGTACCAGGATGTCTGCACCCATATCTACCGGTTCAGTCCCTACCACATCGACGCTGCTGAGTTCGATACGATCCACGCGGTCAATGAGCGGATATCACTTGAAAATGTTGATGCATCGGTCAGGTTCCTTGTTCAGCTGATAGATAATCTGCAGAAATATCTGTAACATGGAGACCGGATCCGAACCTTTTCATTCGGGTCGACAAGAACACCCATACACCGGAGCAGTACCATGGCTAAAGCCCGTATCCACGCAGGCATCTGCGGATTCACCACGGAGGTTACCGCCGAGCAGAACGGCGATATGAAGGTGAGGCTGGCAGTAGAGAGCAGCTGTCCCCACATAACCGAAATCTTTGCCCAGCTTCAGGAGGTGGAGCCGTTCACTGAAATCGGTTTTTTCGGGGGTCGGGTGCCTGCAGTACTGCAGGCCCAGCAGAACTCCTGCCCTCACGCAGCATGCCCGGTATTTTCCGGGGTCATCAAGGCGGTAGAGGTTGCAGCGGGTCTGGCCCTGCCGGCGGATGTGAGCATTACTCTGGAGAAATAGAATTGATTTCGTAATCAAAAAGAAAAAAGGCATGCGGCCGATGGTTTCCGGTCACATGCCTCTCTATGGTAAACTGCTTTCGCTGAACTGTTCTTCAGCTGCAGCAGGTAGCCGCCATTACAGCCTTTATGGTGTGCATTCTGTTCTCCGCCTCATCAAAGACCACCGAGCGAGGGCTTCTGAAGACCTCATCGGTGACTTCCATCTCCTTCAGGCCGAACTTCTGCTCTATCTCCCGGGCGATTTCCGTCTCAAGATCGTGGAAAGCAGGCAGGCAGTGCTCAAAGATCACGTCGGGGTTCTTTGAGGCTTCAAGCATAGCCATAGTAACCTGATACGGCTTCAGGAGGGCTATCCGTTCCTCAAACTTATCCCCCTCTCCCATTGATACCCACACATCGGTGTAGATGATATCAGCTCCTTCCGCCGCGGCATACGGGTCCGGCTCCCAGGTTATGACCGAACCTGTTGCAGAGCCAAGTTTCTGCATGTCGGCAACCAGCTTCTCATCCGGTCTGAGCTCCTTCGGGCAGGCAGCGGTGAAGTCCATCCCCAGCTTCGCCGCCCCGATCATCAGGGAGGTCGCCACATTGTTGCGGCCGTCGCCGACAAAGACCAGCTTCATCTGATTGAAAGGTTTGTCAATGTGCTCTTTGGCTGTCATGAAATCTGCCAGCACCTGGGTGGGGTGGTAGAGGTCGGTCAGCCCGTTCCACACCGGAACGCCCGACCACCTGGCAAGCGCCTCAACAGTCTCCTGTTCAAAGCCGCGGAACTCAATTCCGTCGTAGTAGCGGCCGAGCACTTTCGCCGTATCCTCAAGCGACTCCTTCTTCCCCATCTGGCTGTTCGTCAGGTAGGTCACATGTGCTCCCTCGTCGAAAGCTGCAACCTCGAACGCACAGCGGGTTCTCGTTGAGGCTTTTTCAAAGAGCAGGACAATATTCTTTCCGGCAAGCAGGTTTCCTCTGATGCCGCTTTGTTTCTTCTTCTTGAGCTCGACAGCAAAATCGATCAGGTAGATGATTTCTTCAGCAGTAAAATCAAGCAGTGTGAGCAGACTTCTGCCTTTCAGGTCAGCCATGGCACCTCTCCAACTCGTATTCCCCTTATCAGCCGGCATCATCCCTCGCTAGCGGCATGCTCATGCACCGGGGACCTCCGCGGCCCCGCACAAGCTCAGATCCCCGAATGGGCAGAACGGTCACCCCGTGCTTTTCAAGGGTATCATTTGATACCACATTCCGGCGGTACGTGACAACCACTCCAGGGGCCAGTGCCAGGGTATTCGTACTGTCGTTCCACTGTTCACGGGCAGCAGTAATTCTGTCACCGCCGCCGGTTTTTATCAAGTCGACTGCCGGCAGTTTCAGCGTTTTTCTCAGAGCCTGTTTGAGCGAACGCTCGGGTTCTATCTTCAGCTCCCCTGTGCCCGAGGCAGTGAGGCTGAAAACCTTCAGGTCAGCCTCCACCGCGGGGTAGATGGTAAACTTGTCGTGGTCAACCATGGTGAAGACCGTGTCAAGATGCATATACGCCCTGGTAAACGGTATCTGGATTACCAGTACTGTCCTGAACCCTTCTCCTCCGCTTCCCAGGGATGGTGAGAGGATACGGCGGGCAAGTTCTTCGATCGCCCAGGTATCGGTACGGGCACTGCAGCCGACAGCTGCTGTTTCGCGGTTGAGGACAAGGATATCGCCGCCTTCAATACTGCTGCTGCCGGCAAACCCTTCGACCAAGGTGAAGCTTTCCCCTGCAGCTGTAAACAGAGGATGGCGGGCTGCAACTGCCTGCAGGATTCTGCTCTCCCGTTTTCTCGCCTCAGTCTTCATCGAGTTGATCACCCAGCTGCTGCCGATAACGGAGCCCGGATCCCGAGTGAAGTAAAGGTTAGGCAGCGGGTTGATGAAAAAGGGGTACTCATCCCGGATATAGTAGGAGAGGTTACGCACCTCAGCCCCGCCAAGTTCAACCAGGTCTGTCTTGCGTACCCCTGCAATCAGGCTCTCTGCGAGGGCTTCCCGCCGCATGGCACTGAGATGGTTCTGCAGCAGTTCTCGGAGCCTGCGGTCGGGTATCCTGCCTTCAGCTGCGGTATACCCGATAAGCTCCCTTCGTACGGCATCATCGGCAAGCACATCGGTCAGCAGGTCTTTCATGTAGAGGACCCGGCTCCCGTGCTCCTCAAGCAGCGCGGCAAACTGGTCATGCTCCTCCTGCATACTGGACAGAAACGGGATATCCTCAAAGAGCATGGAATCAAGATACTGCGGGGTGAGGGATTCCAGTTCATTCCCGGGACGGTGCAGGAGTACTGTCTTTAGGGGTCCAATTTCCGAGAAGACCCGCACCGGTCCGTCTGCTCCTGCCATACACACCTCCCTGGTGATTTCAGGCTGCCGGCTCACGCCTGGAACAGCCGTTTCAGGCCGCCGCTTCTGCGTTTCTCCGGGAGCTTTGCCCCGGTAAATCCGGCTATATGTTCAGGGCTGCCCGAAACGAGCAGCGTCTCGCCTTCTGTGAGAAGTTCTTCAGGTGATTCAATATGACGGTATTTCTCATTCTGCTTCACCGCGATTATATTCAGCCCGGCCTCCCTGCGCAGGTCAGCCTCAGCCACGCTCTTTCCGTCAACCGAAGCCGGCGCCTGGATCTCCGCTATTATCAGCTCCTCAGATATGGGGAAGTACCCGAAGAGCGCATCGGAAGCGGTCATAGGCGCAAGCCGCTTGGCCGCCTCACGGTTGGGAAAAACTATCGTGTCAGCGCCGATGATCTGCAGGATTTCTCCATGCTGGGCAGATTCCGCCTTGGCGATGATCTTTCCAACTCCCATCTTCTTCAGATAATTGGTTACCAGTATCGATACCTCGATACTGTCGCCAAGATCAATAACCGCTGCGTCAATGGAGTCCGGCACCAGGCGGTTGATCGTCTCCTCATTCATCGCATCAGCGATATAAGCGCTGGTTACCCGCTCCTTGATCGACTCTACGAGCTCACGGCTTTTATCGATAACCAGTATTTCGCAGTCGAACTGCTCGAATTCATCGAGCATACACTTTCCAAAATTACTCAGACCGATAATGGCAAACTGTTTCATCAGCCTATCAGCACCTCCTCCTCAGGGTACTCGACCTCTTCATACCGCTCCTTTAACAGCGGTATGGAGAGGGAGATAATCCCCACCCTGCCGGCGAACATGGTGAGGATGATGATGAATTTACCGGCTGATGAGAGTGAGGCTGTCGTGCCGGCAGAGAGCCCTACCGTACCGAACGCCGAGAAACTCTCAAACGCCAGCGCCAGAAATTCACCTGTTCCGGACGGCTGCTCGCGCATCTCGGTCAGGGTGAGCAGAAAAAGAGAAATGAACAGGATGGCAGCGGCTTTGCTCAGCAGCAGAAGGGATCTGGTGACCGTCTTCTGGGATAGGGCTCGTTTGCGGATACTGATGCGCCCCTGCCAGCTGATCTCCTTGACCAGCGCCATCAGCAGGATTGCAAAGGTAGTCGTCTTGATTCCTCCGGCTATGGATGCGGGTGAACCGCCGATGAACATCAGAATCATGGTACTTAACTGCGATGTTGCCGTCAGCTCCCCCTGGTCCACGGTGTTGAATCCTGCAGTTCTGGCGGTAACGGACTGGAACAGGGCATTGTAAGCCTGTTGTGCCGGTCTCATCCCGGAAAATGCCGCCCGCCGTTCCAGAAAGAAAAACAGAACCGCACCGAGGGTAATGAGAAACGCGGTAACGGACAGCACCAGCACGGAATGGAGCGTCAGACGTTTTTTCTTTCGGAAGAGCACCTGCTTGACATCGTTGAGAACAAGAAAACCGAGACCCCCGACAGCAATGAGGATCATGACGACAGCCAGGACTGCCGGATTGTCCGAGTACCCGTACAGGCTATCGGAGAACAGGGAAAATCCTGCATTACAGAAGGCTGATATGGCATGAAAGAGAGATGAGAACAGAGATAAGCGTGAAACTGTATCCTGATAGGTCAGTGCATAGAGTATCAGGGTTCCCGATGCCTCAACGATCAGAGTCATCAGCAGGATGTTGCGCAGGATATGGCCGGCGTGAAACTCAACCGATTCCAGAAAGTACTTTCTTAGTGCGCCGCTTTCGCGCAGCGATACCTTGCGCCCGCTTCCTGAAATAAAGAAGATAGTGGTGAAAGTCAGGATCCCCAGCCCCCCGAATTGAATGAGGAAAAGAATGATCCACTTGCCGAACAGGGAATACTGGGCAGTATCAACTGTGATAAGGCCGGTCACGCAGACAGCCGAGACGGAGGTAAAGAACGCATCGAGAAGCTGCAGCCTCCCTGACCCACCCCACGATATCGGCAGGTAGAGCATACCGGTTCCGAGGAGTATCAGGACGATGAAGTAGCCGAATAAGACTGCCCGTTCGGAACTGCGCTGTCTGATCATGATGGGATACTGTAATACAGAAGGGAGAGAGAAAGCAAGAGGACAATAAAAAAGCCTGGCGACGACCTACTCTCC
>CAYSRK010000341.1:0-1969 GCA_964433385.1 uncultured Spirochaetales bacterium | reverse complement strand
AGCAGACCCAGGCCCTTGGTGAGAGGATCGGCAGAATCTGCGAAAAGGGGATGATCGTATCACTAAAGGGGCCTGTCGGAGCGGGAAAAACCGTTCTTGCCAGAGGTATAGCCGCCGCTCTGGGAATACGGGAGCCGGTATCCAGTCCTTCCTATGCGCTCATACATGAGTACGGGAATCCGGGAACCCTCCGACTGGTCCATATCGATTTTTACCGCATCCATGATATTGAGGAGTTTGAACTTCTCGGCGGTGAGGAGCTGTTCTACAGCGATGCGGTAACGGTAATCGAGTGGAGCGATATCGTAGAGGATCTGCTGCCGCCCCAAGCGATAAAGGTTTCCATCACGCTTGCCGGAGATTCCCGGCGACTTATCACCGTAACAGGAGCAGGCAGTGAATATCCTGGCATTTGATACCTCTTCAGGGTTTCTTGATGCAGCGCTGATAACCGACAAGCAGACGGTTACCCTGTATGAACAGATCGGGCTCAGCCACTCCCAGCGCCTTATACCGGCTCTGCTGGAACTCTGCAGCCGGGCACAGATAGAACTGCGCGATGCTGACCTGATCGTCTGCACCAGAGGACCGGGTTCCTTCACCAGCCTCCGCATAGGCATGGCTTCGGCAAAGGGTATCGCCATGGCCGCTGAGGCTCCGCTAGTATCGGTTCCGAGTCTTGATCTCTATGCTGAGGCAGCAGGTCCCTCTCCTGATGGTACGGTGACTGCCGCAGTACTCGATGCCCGCAAGCGGCGCTTCTACGCAGCGCTCTATACTGACAGCGGCAGATTCAGCGATTATCTTGACATCAGTGCTGTTGACCTCTTCGGAACATTTCTGGAGCAGTATCGGACAGTCCGCATCGTCGGCCCGGACAGCGAGCTCTTTGCCGAAGCCCTGGAGGCCGGCGGCATATCATGCGCTGTTCATATCGTCCCCCCCGCTCCTGCAGCTGAATTGCTGGCTGCAGCCGGACTGCGCAGGTACCGCAGCGCGGGACCCGACACCGATGATCAGGGTCCGCTGTATATCCGCCCCGAAGTCTCATAGCTGAACCCCGGCTTGACGATACCGTGCTTTCTTACTAACTTAACATTGGCCCGTTGTTCAGAGATCGATCGGGCCGCATGATCAGTAGACAGTTTGGACGCTCCTTCACTTCACCATACAGTCGGGAGAGCCTCATGCGGGATACAGACAGCACAAGGAGAAAACAATGAGTCAGGAACAGCTCGATGCGGATATTATCATTATCGGAGGAGGGGCAGCCGGTCTGACTGCGGCTCAGTACGGGGCGAGGGCCAACCTCAAAACTCTGCTGATTGAGGAGATGGCTCCCGGCGGACAGGCACTTCTTATTGACGATCTGGAAAATTACCCCGGATTTCCGGAAAAGATATCAGGATTTGATTTTACCCAGCGTTTTGCCCTCCAGGCCCAGAATTTCGGAGCTGATATACTCAGCGCCACGGTGAACAGCATAAAAAAAGAGAATAACGTGTTTATACTCGATACGACCAAGGGCGAAAAGAGAGCCTACACGGTCATTCTCGCAACCGGTGCTAAGCATCGCAAACTCGATATCCCGGGCGAGGAGGAATACACCGGCAGGGGTGTGTCCTACTGTGCAACCTGTGACGGTCCGTTTTTCCGAGGAAAGAAAATGCTTGTGGTCGGCGGAGGCGATGCTGCCTGTGATGAAGCGATCTTCCTCTCCAAGCTGAGCGATTCCATAGTGCTTATTCACCGTCGAGACCGGTTCAGGGCACAGAAGTCGCTGGCGGACAGGGTTATGAAGAACGCAAAGATCGAAGTCAGGCTGAACCATGAACTCGAGATAATCAAGGGTGAGAGTAAAGTCTCTTCTGTTACCCTCTATGACAATGCTGAGAACAAGCGCTACGAGGAAGAGTTTGATGCGGTATTCATCTTCGTAGGCTCTATACCACAGAGCAGCCTCGCTGAG
>CAYSRK010000340.1:0-8265 GCA_964433385.1 uncultured Spirochaetales bacterium | reverse complement strand
GACAATCGGTAAAGGCCTTCATCTCTCCGTAGAAAGCCTCAGGGTACCGCTCAATATTAAAGTACAGCGGAACGTCACTGTGATGGCCCGAAGGATTGGTGTACTCAACCCTCGTGGGGGTCTCATTGTTTCCGAATGCGCATGCCTGCGTTCCGAACACCTCAACCCGCTGATCGTAGCTGTAGCCGGTTTTCCGTGAATTGTTTATTGATCCCACTGCGCCGCTATCGAACTTTACTGTGACCATGGTCGTATCAAGGTCGCCAAGCTCACCGATTTTCTCGTCTACGAGAACACTCCCTGTCGCATACACTTCATAGATCTCATCACCCGAGAGAAATCGGGCCATATCAAAGTCATGTACTGTGGTATCAAAGAATATTCCGCCGCAGACTTTCAGGTACTCCAGATGAGGCGGCTTCGGATCACGGCTGGTAATGTTGACAATCATCGGCTTACCGACCGTACCGTTCTGCACAAGCGTTCTCACCCCGCTGAAAGTAGGATCAAAACGACGGTTGAACCCAACCATAAACTTGACATCCTTGCTTTCGACATAGGCGAGTACATCATCTATGGCAGCCAGGGTGGTGGCAATCGGCTTTTCACAGAAAATATGCAGCCCGGCATCGGCTGCCGCCCTGATCACCTCTTCGTGCGTATCCGTCGAAGTGGCTATGACAACACCGTCCAGCTTCTCCTCATTGAGCAGTCTTCGGTAATCATCATAACGGGTGACTCCATCGATACCCACTGCATCTGCCCGATCCATGGTCACATCGCTGACGCATACAAGCTCAGCCTCAGGGATTCTGTAGGCAATATTCTTCGAATGAATCTGCCCCTGACGGCCCATACCGAGGACCCCCAATCGTACTTTTTTCATAAAACTCGCCTCTCCCTCCGTTAACTTCCCGTCCTGAACCGCTCAGACGTGCGCTATTGCATTCAGCAGAATTTCTTCTGTCACTTCGCTGTCCTGGAACACCCCCGTAACCTTTCCTGACCTCATGGCAATAATCCTGTCGGAAACACCCATTATCTCCGGCATCTCGGAACTGATTACCAGAACTGCGAAACCTGATTCTGCGATCTTGGCAATGAGCTTGTGAATCTCAGCCTTGGACCCGACATCAATTCCTCTTGTCGGTTCATCAAGAATCAGCAGATCAGGAGCCAAGCTCAGCCATTTCGCAACAACTATTTTCTGCTGGTTGCCGCCGCTCAGGTTCACTACTTTCTGATATGACCCTGGAGTTGAAATAGACAGTTTTTCCTTGTATTCATCATAGAGGTCCATCTCCCCGCTCTTGTCGAGAAAGCCGCCCTTCTTCATCCAGGGGAGTTTTGCCAGACTGATATTCTCCTTGCAGGACATTTTCAGTACGAGTCCCTGCTCCTTGCGGTCCTCGGGGACAAATCCGATACCGATCTTCACTGCATGTTCCGTACTGCGAATGGCTGCCTCTTTCCCGTTGATCCAGATGCGGCCGCTGTCCGCCTGCCGGGCACCGAAAATAGTTTCAGCAACCTCAGATCGTCCAGCTCCCACAAGCCCGTAGAGACCTACAACCTCGCCTTTATGGACACTGAAACTGATATCCTCAAAGAGCCCCGATTTCGTCAGATGCTCAACTTTCAGAACCTCATCACCCTTTTCAGCCTCGTTCTTGTGGAAGTAATCATCAAGGATCCGTCCGATCATCAGTTTGGTTATGTCCTCAAGCTTCACATCGGCAGTGACCAGGCTTCCGGTGTTAAGCCCGTCCCGCAGCACTTCCACCCGGTCTGTTATCTGAAACACCTCATCCATTTTATGGGTGATATATATGACGGAAACTCCTTTTTTCTTAAGTTTCCGTATGTTGTTGAACAGGATTTCCTTTTCAGCCTCCGCGAGAGAAGAAGTCGGTTCATCAAAAATTACAACCTTTGCTCCCATTGAAAGAGCACGGGCAATTTCTACCATCTGCTGACGGGATATCGACAGACTGCCGACAAGTTCCCGAGGATCAATGTCGAGCTCCAGATCGCTCATGATCTTCCCGGCCATTTCATTCAGCGTAGTCCAGTCAATCAGACCCCGTTTCGTCTTCGGCAGGTTTCCGAGGTAGATATTCTCTGCGACGCTCAACTCCGAAACGAGAGAAAGCTCCTGGAAAATTAGAATAAGTCCCGCCCGTTTCGCTTCCAGCGGATTGGAAAAACTTACCGCCTCTCCATCCAGTACAATCCCTCCGCTGCCCGGATCAGGCTTGTGGACTCCGGAGAGTATCTTCATCAGCGTAGATTTGCCGGCACCGTTTTCACCGACAACGGCCAGAACCTCGCCTTTACGGACTTTCAGGTTGACGTTTGAAAGGGCTTTTCCCCCAGGAAACGACTTTGAGATGTCCTTCACTTCCAATATGATCTGTTCAGTACTCATCCTGCATCACCTTATCTTTTACAAGTTCTTTTACAGTCAAGACTTTTATGAAATGACCAGTCACATGTGCAGAAGCATTGCTGCCATGTCCGCACTTTTACCGCATGCTGTCTGTCTGATCCCTTTCACAACAGCCCTGACCTCCCCTGCCAGCAGCAAACCAGGCGCCGGGCGCATTGCCCGGATAAAGAGGGGGTTGTACCGCTGCACCGCAACGGCGCTGCGGTACAACCCGGATAAACCTGATTCACCTCGGAAGGTTCTGTTTAGAAATTAGGTCTCTCGAACTGATCCATATTCGCTTTCGTCACAACAGGAGTTTCAAAGAAGTTCCAGAAGGGTACTTCTTCGCCGTTTGCCAGCTTAACAGCCACTTCAACTGCCTTTTTGGCATCCTCGGCGGGAGACTGATATACTGAACCGTAAATATAGCCTTCAGCCATGGCATCGTAGCCTTCACCGAACATACAGGCGCTGGTCATGACAATATCGCCAGCCCGACCGGCTTCCTTGAGCGCATTAAGCGCACCGATGCCGATGTTATCATCAGCTACGTACACACCGTCGATATTCCGGTACTTGGTTAACAGGTTTTCCATTACACGGGTAGCCTTCTCACGGTTCCAGTCTGTGGGCTCAGTTGCAAGAATTTTGATACCAGGGGCATCTTCGGCAATTTTGTCCTGAAAACCGGCTGACCTGCGGATAGCAGTCACATAACCGGGCATTCCCATCAGCTCGACAACATTACCTTCTCCATCAAGAGCTTCAATCATGCCTACTGCAGCGTTCACTCCCTCTTCATAGGTATCGGGACCTGCAAATCCCTTGACATACTGGTAGCCGGACTCATCAATAAGCGAGTTACAGATAAGAACTGGAATACCTGCATCGAAGGCTTTCTTCGCAGCGGGAACAATGGCTTTTCCGTTTACCGGCCAGATAACGATTACGTCAACGTTCTTCTGAATCAGGTCCTCAACCTGGTTGATCTGAAGAGCAACATCGCCGCCTGCATCAAGCTGGATTGCCGTTACACCGTCAAGAGCAGCAACGGTATCGCGGAAAACCTTGTCATGAGTAGTCTGGTAGCTGTCAATTCCTACATTGTTGGCGGTATGCCCGATTACAATAGTACCGTCATCAGCAGCTTCCGCCTCCCCAGCGGCAAACAGAACACCGCTTACGGCAAACAGCATCACGATCAGAACGATAAGCTTGTTTTTCATACTTTCCTCTCCTTTTTCTTTTTCTCAGACATGTACCATGCCTGTGTAAACCAATACGTTTCCCAGACCCCCTGGCTTCAGCAGCATCATGTCTCGGTAACCCTGACGGTGCTGCGGGCCCGCTTAAACCGGGAATCGAGAAAGACTACGAGTATCAGGATAATTCCCATCAGAAGCATGTTGTAGTAACTCTGCACATTGAGCAGGTTCAGCGCATTCTGGATAACACCGATGGTCAGAACACCTCCAGCTGTGTGTACGATGCTCCCGTAACCGCCGTTCAGACTTGTTCCCCCCAACACCACTGTTGCAATAATCATCAGGTTCTGGTCGGGCCAGCCCAACCCAGGGGTAGCTGCATTCATCCGGGAAGCTAGCAGGACTCCGCCTACAGCCGCAGCGACACTGCAGATCAGAAAGTTGATCATGATGGTCCTGCTGACCGCTATTCCTGCATTCTGTGCAGCCTCATAATTTCCGCCCACAGCGTACGTGTTGCGCCCATGAGGGGTCTTTCTCAGAATGAACTCCGCAGCTATCGCAATGACGAGCATGATAAGGAACAGCGTAGGAATACCGGCGACCGAACTGGAGCCGAAATCACTGAACGCCATCTTCTCACCGATGAGCGCATCTTCCTTGGTGTAGATGTAGATAAGTCCCCGGACTCCGATAAACGATCCCAGAGTAACTACAAATGCGTTGATTTTCGCCTTGGCGACGAGAAATCCATTTAATACGCCGATACCGGCCCCGGCAAGAACTGCTATAAGGACCGCAGGCAGTATACCCAGGGGCTGAAGCCCGACGGCAAGGGCAGCACTGAACCCCATGACTGTTCCAACGGAGAGATCAAAAAAACCGTTGATCATGAGGTAGGTCATCCCGACTGCCATGACTCCGTTTACAGATGACTGGAGCAGAATGTTCAGCAGGTTTCTCCGGCGCAGGAACTCCGGGGCAAGGATGCTGATAACCACGACCAGAAGGAGCAGAATCGCCCAAATTGGCTTTTTCTTGAAAAAATTTATCACTTTCTTCATGCCAGCACCTTCCCGCGCTTGGTTGCTATGTCAATCCAGACCACAACTACCAGAATCACCCACTGAGCAACCCACTGCGTATAATAGGGGAAACCCAGAAGGATGAATCCGTTCATGAGCATGCCTACTATGAGTATTCCGAGGAATGACTTGAATATATTCCCCTCTCCGCCTGTCAGACTGGTGCCGCCTAAGATGACGCCGGTAATGACCTGAAACTCATACCCTTCACCGATGTAGTTCTGCGCCGCCATGATCCGGGATCCCAGGACGATACCGCCGATGCCGGTAACCAGCCCTGAAGCGATGAAAGTCAACATGATTATCCGGGTCTCTTTGATGCCGGAAAACTTGCTGGCAACCTGGTTTCCACCAACGGCCAGCAGCTGGCGTCCGAAAACGGTTTTCATGAGAAGCACCGCAAATATGATGATGACGACGGCAAGGATAATCACGGGAAAGGGAATACCCAGTACAAATCCGCGCCCGATAAAACCGAACCACGTCTTGTCAGGTTCGGCGATACGGGAGTATTTTCCTCCCGTATAGATGAGCGTGACAGCCTGAATCACTCCAAGCAGCCCGAGCGTGATGATCATGGAATTCAGCTTCAGATAGCCGATCAGGTACCCGGCCAGCGTTCCCGACAGCATACCGACCAGTATTGCCGCTATCATGGCTGGAACCGGGCCAATTTTGTCATGCAGGCTGATTACCACAACCGTGGTCAACGATGTGAGAGACCCGACTGACAGATCGAAATTACCGCCTATGATGACGAACGTCATACCGCAGGCTATGATCCCCAGAATTGAGACCTGTCGCAGGACCAGGATGATATTCCCGTATGTGAGAAACACATCAGAAGCTATGGAGAAAAAAATCACCAATAGCAGGAATGCCAGCACCAGCCCCTGCTTTTTAGCAAGCCCCAGCGCATTTTTTTTAATTACCGACAGCTGCATACACAGCGCCTCCTCTATCAATAATACCGAACCCTTTATACGTTAACAGCACAGCAAGCTTTACGGTCTCTGTCGGTAATTCTAGGTAAAATCCAGTCCGCCGTTCACATTGATCAGCTGCCCGGTCACATAGGAACCCGAAGGTGTCGCAAGCCACATGATGGCGCCGGCCATATCACTGCCGTACCCGTAGCGGTGAAGCGGAATTTCGTTCAGCTCAACTTCCTTCATCTCATCAAACGTTATCCCGCGCGCATCCGCATCTGCCTGTACAAAGGCCCAATGCATCTCCGATGCCGCCAGACCGGGACACAGCGCATTGACGTTGACATTGTACGGAGCAAGCTCCAGGGCAAGCGCCTGGGTCATGGTATGCACCGCTCCCTTTGATGCTCCGTAGGTTGCAGAACCCGCATGCCCCACTTTGCCGAAAAATGAACCCGTATTGACAATGGTCCCGCTCTTCTGCTTTATCATCTGGATAGCCGCATACTTGCAGCCGAAAAATTCACCCTTGAAATTCACCGCCAGTATCTTGTCTAGCTGGCTCTCCTCAGTCTCCCATACGTTTCCCGTATCCAGATGCATTCCCGCATTGTTCGCCATGATATCAAGCTTCCCAAGCTTCGCTACACAGCCTTCAACCAGCGCCTTAACCGCCTTTTCATCGGATACATCCAGAACAACCGCATACCCCTTGTTCTCAGGATAGGCTGCCTTGACCTCCTCGAATGATTCCTTGACCAGCTCGAGTTTGTCAGCCATCACGACATGGACCCCTTCGGATGCCAGTGTCTCAGCAATGCCCTTGCCTATGCCCCGCGCAGCGCCGGTCACAATAGCCACTTTGCCGTTTACATCTCGAAATTCACTCATTGTCTTCTCCTGATTATTTGTTGTTTATTTGGTAATACCATTTAAGCACTCTTATACTGACCTGTCAACCAAAAAAGGTATTACATTTTGATTATTTTTTTACTCTGTCTGAATATCTCATTACAAGAACCCCATCTTATTATATAGAAAAGCGTTAGAAATATTCATGGTTGCCCTGCATAAAAGAGCGGACAGTTCTCCGACTCAAGAACTTTCTTGACAACAGCCTGAACTCCCCCTAGTATGCTATCTCATGATCAAGAACAAAGTTGGCAACTCAACACTCCCTTACTACCTGGTTTTCTTTCTCAGCGGATCCGGGATAGCGCTGGAAGTTTCACTGACCCGTCTCTTTTCCTATCTGTTCACCCACAGCTATGTATATATCATCATCTCGGTCAGCATGGCCGGACTCGGATTGGGTTCGGTGCTGATGCGGATTCTCCGGGGAAATGTTCGCCGCAGGCTCCTCAATGCTGCCGTATTTCTCCCCGCTTCCCTGGCGGGAGTACTCCTTCTCATCAACCGGCTTCAGGCCCCGGTCATAGCCTCGCTTTTCACCGCCTTCTTCATATTCATGACTATCGGGATGTTTCAGGTGCTGGTTTTCCAGCAGCCTCAGCTGAAAACCGGAAAACTGTACGCATTCGATCTCATCGGCGCTGCCGTAGGATCTGTTGCCGCTTTCCTGCTGCTCAATGCGGCAGGCGGACTTCAGGCATCCTTAGCGGCAGCATCGTTAATCAGCATTACCTGCTTCCTTCTCTTCCAGTATCTGGGCAGCGGCAGCAGGGAAGCATCGGCTGAACTGCAAAACGCGGGTGATACCGATATCCGAGCTCTGCGGAATCATCGCCGGACTCTTGTTCAGGCCGCTGCTCTCGCAGCAGTCATAGGTGTGGTGGGGGCTGCAGGTCTGTCAATGACCCTTCTGCCGAAACGGTCCCTCATGAAAGAGATGACTCGGATGCTTGAGGATACATCCGCCAGCGCTGCCGTAACCGATACCCGCTGGTCGGCCTTCGGTCGAGTCGACCTGGTAGAAACTGATAATCCGCTCTTTAAAACCCTCTTTATCGATGGGGCTGCCGGAACCAAAATGATATCCATGCCGAACGGTACCGTGAGCCGCGAACTGGCAGAAACACTGCTCTACCAGTATATGGGAGGGGTTCCCCTGCTGGCAGTTGACGACTCGAACAAAGACCGCGCCCTGGTTATCGGAAGCGGCGGCGGCATCGATGTCGTTACCCTGCTGCTCGCCGGTTATGCCGATATAGATGCGGTAGAAATAAATCCTGACTTTATCCGGATAGTCAAGGAACAGGAGAGCTACAACGGAGGGATATATACCAGCAATCCCCGCATTACGCTCATCGAAGGTGAGGGCAGATCCTTCATCCGCAGTGTCGACCACCCCTACGATCTGATTCTCATGTCCCTGCCGATAACTAAAAGTGCGCGCAACTATGGAAACCAGGCGCTTACGGAGAACTATCTGTTCACCTCACATGCGTTTGGTGAATACCTGCAGAAACTGACTCCTGAGGGTTACATAGTAATCGTCGCCCATTATCCCAATGAACTGATAAAAATTACCGTTAACGCTGCTGCCGCACTGATGAGCAGCGGGCTCTCTCTTGAAGAAGCCATGCAGCGAATAGTGACCATAGGTACAGACAGTTCCCCTGCTCTCGTTCTCAAGGCATCCCCGTTCTCACCCG
>CAYSRK010000339.1:0-1768 GCA_964433385.1 uncultured Spirochaetales bacterium | reverse complement strand
CCGGCCTGACTACCCTCGGCGCCGCTGATGTGCACCGCCAGCTTGCCCTCGCCGTGAAAAACGGCTGCAGGGCGGCAGTTCTTGAAGCGAGTTCCCATGGGCTCAGCCGGGAAACGGGACGGCTCAGTCAGCTTGCCTTCCACGCCGCACTCTGTACCGGGATTACCAGCGACCATCTCGATTTCCACGGCTCCCGGGAAGCCTACATCGATGCCAAAATGAACCTCTTCCGCCAGCTTGTTCCGGGCGGCGCTGCCGTAGTCCCCGCAGATGCCGACTGGCTTTCAGCCTGTACAGCAGCTGCGCCGGAAGCTCAGCTGAGCACCTGGCAGGTGCGTGAGAACTCTCCCGGTTCCCCGATGATCCCGGGAACCTCCCTCGTACTGACTTTGGCAGAACGCAGCGCAGAAGCAGCCTGCATCACTCTCGCTCATGAGGGAGAACAGCACGTTCTTGAGCTTCCGCTGCCGTTCACCGCCCAGATCAGAGCAGCCGCCGCTGCGGCCCTGACCCTCAATCTGGTAACGCAAATCCCGCCGAAGAAGCTCCTTTCCTTCCCTCTGAAGCCGGTCAGGGGACGCTACCAGCTCCGCCATGACAACACATTCGGTCACATCCTTATTGACTACGCCCATACCCCGGCGGCCTTTTCCCTCATATTCTCCGATATGCGCACCCTCTTTCCCGATGCTCCCTTTACAGCGGTCTTCGGAGGAGCAGGGGGACGTGACCGGGCAAAACGCCCGCTTCTCGGCTCAACAGCAGCCCGGTTCTGTGATACCATCATCATAACGGAGGATGACCCGCGCAACGAGGAACTGCAGACCGTCTCGGCGGAAATTGCGGCCGGCGTACCCCGGAATTACTCCGGCACCGTCCTGATCATCCCGGATCGTTCAGCGGCAATCAGGACAGCCCTGGCCAGAAGCGGCAGCTCACGCTGTCTGCTGCTGCTCGGCAAGGGCAGTGAACACGCCATCGTACGCAACGGCCGGGTAATACCCTGGGATGAGGAGGAGGCGCTCACAGCGGCTGCTGAAAAAATGCGCGCAAGCAGATGATGAACGGACCGATCACCCTTCTGTACGGCGGCAAGTCGCCGGAGCACCTTATATCCTGCATCTCGGCTGCTGCTGTGCACCGGGAGCTGACCCGGGCCGGGTTTTCCGTCCTCTGTATCGGCATTGCCCGGGACTGCAGCATGTATCTGCAGAAACCGCAGCGCTCAGAAGACCCCCTGACCGGGACAGACCGCCTCGATATCATCTGTGAGGAGAGCAGGAGAATTTCCATCGTTCCCGGAGAGGGACTGCGCTGTGCCGGCAGCCTGATTGATGCAGGCGTTCTGTTCCCCCTTACCCACGGAGCATACGGAGAGGATGGACGGCTGCAGGGACTGCTCGACTATCTGCCTCTGCCCTATATAGGATGCGGATTTTCCAGCTCCTTTCTCGGCTTCAGCAAGTACGCGGCCAAGCTCATCTGGCAGAATCAGGGACTCCCGGTCGTTCCCTGGATCACCTGTACCGCCCCTGACGCACAAACCCGCAGGAACCTGCTTGATGAGGTTTCTGATTTCGGACTGCCGGTCTTTGTAAAACCCGATACCTCCGGCTCTTCCATCGGAGTAAGCAGGGCTGAGAGGATTGAAGAGGTTATTCCTGCCCTCCTATCTGCTCTGCTGTACAGCGAGCGGGCGCTTATTGAGCGAGCGATCACGGCTCCCGCAATTGAGTGGAGCGGTTTTTCCCTGACAAACGGGAACTCT
>CAYSRK010000338.1:0-1608 GCA_964433385.1 uncultured Spirochaetales bacterium | reverse complement strand
TTCAACAGAAAATTACTGACATTAATCAGAAAAAGTGTTGTACCGGCGGTATTTTCTAACCATGATTGATGAAATTTTGGACTTTTCGTTCAGGCACTAGATAGCATTATGCAGGCCTATCGTCCCGATATTATCTTCCATGCGGCGGCCTATAAGCATGTGCCGCTGATGGAGCATTTCCCCGAGGAGGCGCTGCGGACCAATATCGCCGGCACCTATCATGTGCTTTCTTCGGCGGTGAAGGCGGGGGCGGCCAAGTGCATTGTCATTTCCACCGACAAGGCGGTAAACCCGACCAATGTGATGGGGGCTACCAAGCGGATGGCGGAGCTTATCGGTTCCTCGCTCAACTGTAAGCAGACGGAGATTGTTTCAGTCAGGTTCGGGAATGTGCTCAACAGTCGTGGTTCCATGCTGCCGCTCTTTATGGACCAGATCCGTAACGGGCTGCCGGTTACCGTTACTCACAAGGATATTATCCGCTATTTTATGACGATTCCCGAGGCGGTTTCCCTGGTCTTCCTTGCCGGTGCTGTGGGTGCCGGAGGCGAGGTGATGGTCCTCGATATGGGCGAGCCGGTCCGCATTTACGATTTTGCCCAGAAGCTGATCAAGCGTTTCGGCGACGGGCGTTCGGTGGTGAAGGTTACGGGGCTGCGTGAGGGTGAGAAGCTCTATGAGGAGCTGCTCACGCGTGAGGATAAGGCGATTCCCACGGAGTATAAGAAGATTTTCAAGGCCCGGGTCGATAACGGTCATGAGATCAAGTTTATCGAGCGGTTTATCAATGATATCGGGATCAAGGATAAGGAAGCGCTGCTGCAGACGCTCTGTTCCTATGTGCCCTGCTACGATGCGGTGAGTATGGAGCTGAAAGAGGTTCTTTAAAAAAGTGAGGTGCTCTGACCGTGGAGCTCTTTCAGGATGATAATCAGTGAAGATGATCAGTGATGATGATACTAAGTGCCGACGGGGGGCGCGTGAAAGCAGGTAGGAAGAGGCTCCTGATGGTGCTGTGGTTTTCGCTCTTTTTTCTCTCGCTGGCAATGGCTGTTCCCCTGCCTGTCGCAGCTGCCGGGTATCCGGTGGAGGCAGGGTTCTCTTCTGCCGGGGCGAATCTTTCGGTGCCGCTGGGCGATCCGGTCTATCAGGTACTGGAGGCGGCGCAGCTCCGCTCGCTCATTCCCCGGTTGCCGTCTTCCAAGCCGTACGCGAGGCGGACGGTGGTGAACTCCCTGCAGCTGTTGCTGGAGCAGGCCGACAGGCTCTCTCCTGCGGAGCTGCAGGTGGTTACAGCGAGGTTGGCCAGTTTCAGCCCTTGGCTGAATACGTTTAGCCCTTGGCTAAATACGTTCAGCCCTGTGCTGGATACGTTGAAGACGGTACAAGACAATACAGAGAAGGATGCTGCCGGTAGTCATATTAGTGATCTGTCTCGCCTGCTGCAGTCCGGGGCTATTGTTTCCGACTCTCCGTTTCTACGGGCGAAGATGGGAGCCCAGCTGGATCTGCTGAACAGTGCAGCTTTTGGCGGCTCTGATACCCCCTTCGGGACGGTGCATTTTCTTAATCTCTATCTGCGGGGGGATCTGGGGAACTTTGAAGACC
>CAYSRK010000337.1:0-18054 GCA_964433385.1 uncultured Spirochaetales bacterium | reverse complement strand
GCTTCGCAGGGTGCCGCAGAGGGAACCTATACCTTCCATATGGCTCCCGATATCTATGCTATCGACTCTGCAGCTGACTACGTCAGCGCCTATGAGGCGAAATACGGCGTGCTCAGCGGATGGGGCCCGACAGCGTATGAGGCTGCGAACATCATGCTTGACGCCATTGAAGCGGCTGCCGCCGACGGAAAGATCAGCCGTGAAGAGGTTCGGCAGAATGTCGCCGATACCAACTACACCGGTATTCTCGGTTTTCCGATCAATTTTAACGAAAACGGCGACATGGAAAAACGGGTAACCTACATCTTCAGGGTAGAAGACAGCAAATTTGTCCAGCTCAAACTGATGAACTGAGACTGCATCCGGCATAGTTCAGCTCCGTATTGAACGTGATACGGAGCTGAACGTTTCTTGAACTCATATGTTTCAGCCTGCGCGGCGGATCTGTCAGTCCGATCCGCCGCTATCGGATTCCCGCCCTGCGGAAAAAAAGGACAACACATTATGGAGCTAATACTGCAGCAGCTGCCGCAGCAGCTGGTCAACGGAATTACTATGGGAGGAGTCTACGCGCTGATCGCGGTAGGATACTCCATGGTGTACGGAATCATGCTGATGCTCAACTTCGCCCACGGTGAAATCTACATGATCGGCGGGTTCGTCGGATGGTGGGTGCTCTACGGGCTCAACCAGATCGGCTTTTCCGCCGGCAGCCCCTTTGTCACAATCTTCCTGATGATCATCATCAGCATGGCTTTTACCGGTACGCTCGGCATGCTCATAGAACGCTTCGCCTACCGGCCTCTGCGCGGAGCACCACGGATGAACCTGCTGCTCAGCGCCTTCGGTATGTCAATCTTTCTGCAGAACCTGGTGCTGAAGTTCCAGGGAGCTAAGGTGCGTTTTTTCAACACATCCAAACTGATTCCGGAACAGATCCAGTTTCTGCGGATCGGGGAAGTAGTGATCTCCTTCATGCGCATCCTGGTCATCCTGGTTTCGATTGCCATCATGTTTGTCCTGACCTGGTTCGTCCAGAAGACCCGGACCGGAAAGGCGATGCGGGCGACCTCCCAGGATATTGAAGCGGCAAGCTTTATGGGAATTGATACCAACAAGACCATACGGGTGACCTTTCTTATTGGGTCAAGCCTCGGCGGAGCCGCCGGCACCCTCGTGGGACTCCTGTTCAACCAGGTAGACTACTATGTCGGCGCAGCTGCAGGCCTCAAAGGCTTCTGTGCTGCAGTTCTCGGGGGCATAGGGAGCATCCCCGGAGCCATGCTCGGCGGGTATCTGCTCGGTATGGTTGAAAGCCTCGGGGTGACGTTCATCTCATCGACCTACAAGGATATTATCGCGTTTGCCATCCTCATTCTGGTACTGCTTTTCAAGCCGCAGGGTCTGCTGGGCAAGAAAATCCCGGAAAAGGTATAGGAGGGTTCAGTCTATGGATACTGCACTGCTTAAAAACAACAGACTGCGGCCCAATGGAGGCGCTCCGGCCTCAGTCCGGATGGTGGCTGACCTGCCGCTTATCAAGACGCTGCTGGTTATAGCCGTCGTCGTCAGCTTTCCCCTCATATTCCAGGACCGGTACCTGATCAGGGTGGGGGGGAATGCCGGAATCTGGCTGATGCTATCCCTCGGACTCAACGTGGTCTGCGGTTTCGCCGGCCTGCTCGATCTCGGGTATGTTGTTTTCTGGGGAATCGGCGGCTACATCTACGCCCTGCTCTCATCAAGCCATTGGGGAATCCATCTCCCCTTTATCGTAAGCATGCCCATCAGCGTTCTCGGGGCTGTTATCCTCGGGTTTCTCGTCAGCGGGGCAACACTGCGCGTCAACGGAGACTACCTGGGTATCGTAACCCTTGCATTTCTGCAGATCTTCCGCCTTCTGCTGCTGAACCTGGACCGCCCGGTCAACATCACCGGCGGACCGAACGGTCTGATCGATGTCGATTACCCCAGGATATTGGGATTCGAGCTCCGCTCAATCACATCAGGCTACTACCTGATCTGGTTCTTCGCCCTCCTGATCATCCTTCTCTCTCTCAGATTGAAGAAATCGCGGCTCGGCCGCGGCTGGGGAGCTATCAGGGAGGATGAACTCGCCTCGAAGACGATGGGCGTGAATACCGTGTTCATGAAGACTCTCGCCTTCGTGACCGGAGCCGGGATCGCCGGAGTGACCGGAGCCCTGTTTGCCTCCTGGCAGGGAGGGGTGTTCCCCAACAACTTCGACTTTGCCCAGCTCAATACCATCTACTGTATGCTGATCATCGGGGGAATCGGGAATATCAGGGGGGTTACCGCCGGCGCGCTGGTGCTGACTGTTATTCCGGAACTGCTGCGCGACTACGGAGACTGGCGGATGATCGGTTACGGGCTTATGCTCGTGGTCCTCGTTGCCCTCCGGCCGCAGGGACTTCTCGGGGATATCAACCTGAACTTCCTCAGAAAGCGGCTTCATATGAAGGAGCGCAGGCCGCGGGTAAAAAGTGCCGCAGTGCTTTCCGGCTACGAAGCCTACACAAAGGTTCCCAATCCCGCTCCTCCGGGAACGGGGAAGGTTATGCTGGAACTGAAGGATGTTGTTATGCGCTTCGGCGGCCTGACCGCTGTGGACGGGCTCAGTCTGACGGTCAGGGAAGGCGAGATTGTCAGCCTCATCGGCCCGAACGGCGCAGGAAAGACGACGGTATTCAATATGATTACCGGTCTCTACACCCCGACTGCCGGCGATATCCTTTTCGAGGGAGAGTCGATCGTCGGTATGAAGGCCAACAAAATCGTCGAAGCCGGTGTTGCCCGCACTTTTCAGACCCTCAGGCTGTACAATAAAATGTCGGTTCTCGATAACGTAAAAGTGGGGCTTCACTGCCGCACGAAAAACAATCTCTTCAGGATACTTCTGCGTATCCCTTCCACTGTACGGGAGGAGGAGCAGACCGATGTGACCGCCAAGGAGAACCTGGCGCTGTTCAAGGAGCAGCTCTTCACAAAGCTGGACGTCAAGGCCGGAGACCTCTCCTATGCTGATCGGCGGCGTCTCGAGATAGTCCGGGCCCTTGCCACGGGAGCGAAGCTGATCCTGCTTGATGAACCGTCAGCCGGCATGAATCCGCAGGAGACTGCCGAGATCGGGGCCTTTATCAAGCATCTCCGCAATGAGTACGGGGTCACCTTTCTGGTCATCGAGCACAAGCTGAATTTCGTGAAAACCCTCTCGGATCACGTTAATGTGCTCGACTATGGGAAAAAGATAGCCGAAGGAAACTACGACTTCGTTGCCAACGAGCCGCATGTAATAAAAGCCTATCTGGGGAGACAGAAAGCCGATGACTAAACCGACAGAAGAGCCCATGCTCCAGGTTGAGCACGTTGACGCCTATTACGACAAGATCCAGGCTCTGGAGGATATATCGCTCTCCATCCGGCGGGGGCAGATCGTCTGCCTGCTGGGAGCAAACGCAGCCGGCAAGAGCACAACCCTCAAGACGATCATGGGAGCGGTCAAGCCGGTGAACGGCACGATCCGTTTCAACGGAGAGCAGATCAGCGGACTTCCGATCGTCCAGATTGTGAAGAAGGGTATAGCCATCGTTCCCGAGGGGCGCAGGATATTTACCAAGATGACCGTCAGGGAGAATCTTGAGCTTGGCGCCTACTCCCTGAAGAATCAGCAGGAGATCAGGCAGGAGATGGAGCGGGTCTTTGAGATCTTCCCCCGTCTTGCTGAACGGGAGTCGCAGATGGGGGCAACGATGAGCGGCGGGGAGCAGCAGATGCTCGCAATGGGAAGAGCCCTTATGGCCAAACCCAACCTCATCCTCATGGATGAGCCCTCCATGGGACTTGCGCCCGTGCTCGTTGAGAGCGTATTTGAGATTATCGAAAAGATAAACAAGGAGGAGGGGGTTACTGTTTTCATGGTCGAGCAGAACGCCAACATGGCGCTGCAGATTGCCGATTACGGGTACCTCATCCAGAACGGGAGCATCGTCGAAGCCAATACCGCGGAGAACCTGCGGAACAACGAGATGATTAAAAAAGCCTATCTGGCAACCGGCTGACAGCCGTTTCCCGGATCAGAGATTCCGCCGCACAGGCACAAAGGGTGGCATTATGGGTACAGGCAGCAGAATTGTGGCAGTTAACGGGAGCCCCCGCAAGGCAAATACGGACAGGCTGATAGATATCATCCTTGATTCAGCCCGGGAGGCGGACCCGCAGCCGACAACAGAGACCATATTTCTCAGAAAAGAGAAGATCAATTTCTGCATCGGCTGTTTTCGGTGCAATGGGAACAATGATTACCCCTCCGGCTGTCCTGTGCACCGGGACTCAATGGATGCCATTATTCCGAAACTTATGGAGGCTGATGCGGTGCTGCTTGCATCACCGGTCTACTTCGGCGGGGTAACCGCCCAGATGAAGGCCTTTATGGACAGAACCGAGTCCATTCTGCGATACACCCCTGCCCCCCGCACAGCTGCCCTGCGCGGCAAGATTGGAGCCGCAGCGGCAGTCGGGGGCAATCGCAACGCAGGACAGGAACCGACGATACAGAGCATGCATTACTTTTTCCTCATCCACGATATGATGATCATCGGAGCTGGACCGGATGTGCAGCCCGGATGTTATATCGGTGCCGGAGCATTCAGCGGGATGGACCCTGAACTCGGCTCCCTGGTGAAGGATGCCGTACTCCGCGATAAGCTCGGAGTTCGCTCAGCACAGATACTTGGAAGGCGGATAGCCGAAACAGTCCGTCTTGTCGGCAGAAACAGCCGGCAGGGAGACCGGTGATGGCTGAGCGAGTTGACCCCTCTGAGACGACCGCGCTACTGCAGCAGTTGGTCCGCGCCCGGTCTGAGAATCCGCCCGGAAGCACCGTCTCCTGTGCCCGGGTAATAACGGAACTGCTTGACCGGGAGGGGATTTCCTACCGTGCGGATGAGCCGAAGCCCGGTGTGCAGAGTGTAACCGCCCGCCTCAAAGGGACAGGTACGGATGCAGGTCGGGCAAGAACGTTTCTCCTTAACGGCCATATCGATACGGTTCCTGCGGGAAACGGCTGGACAGTCGACCCCTACGAAGCGGTGATACGCGACGGATATCTCTACGGACGGGGGGCTACGGACATGAAGGCCGGGGTCGCCGCAAGCCTGATGGCCTGCGTCGAGCTTAACCGCAAGGGGAGCAGATTCAACGGAGAGGTGATCTTCACTGCAGTCGCAGATGAAGAGTACCACAGCGAGTTTGGAACGAAATGGCTGCTCGCCCATGGTCTTACTGCCGATATCGCGGTAAACTGTGAGCCGACGAACCTCGATGTCTGCCTGGGTAACCGGGGGCTTCTCATGGTTGACGTGGTCGTGAAGGGCCGCTCCTCCCACGGGGGCCGGCCGGGTCTGGGGAAGAACGCCGTCTCAATCGCAGCCGAGATTATTCAGGCATTGCAGGGTATCGATATAGCGGCGAGCCGGGATGACAACTTCAAGGACCCTCTCGGCTCTCTCTCTGTGGTAGGCATTCATGGCGGTTCCAAGATCAACGTAATCCCCGACCGGTGTGAATTCTTTATCGACCGGAGACTGACAACGAAGGAGAACAGCCGCATCGCCGTCGAGCAGATCGTGGAAACCGTTAAGCGGGTCACCGGAAGCTCTCCGGCAGTTCTTGAGAACTGCGACGAGAGCGATGCTGAGGTGCTGCTCTATCCTGAAGTCTGGCATGAACCGTTCTGGATGGACCTGAATGATCCCTTTGTTGAGGAGTTCAACCGATACTACCGTCGTTTTTTCGGGCGGGAACCGGTATTCGAGGGAAAGTCAGCAGGAACCGATGCGTCTCACCTGGTAACTATCGGGGGTATCCCGACAGTCATTTTCGGTCCCGGGAACTACAACCGTTCACACACTGTCGATGAACGGGTGGAGCTCTCCCAGGTCCATAAAGCTGTAGATTTTTACGCCGGATTTATCGAAGACCTGCTCGGATAACGGGCGGGAGCAGAGAGCAATGGAGAGGTATGCCATGGAACATGCTGCCGGGGCCCCGCGCCGGATCGCGGTTTTTCTGACCTTTGATATTGATGCGGAAACCCTGTGGACTTCCCGCGACAAGCAGAATCCCATAGGCCCGGTAATGCTCTCCCAGGGGTACTACGGACCGGAAGTCGGTCTTCCGCGGATTCTCACCCTGCTCAAGCGCTGGGACCTGCCGGCTACGTTCTTTGTTACCGGGTATGTTGCCGACCGCTATGCAGATGAGTGCCGCCAAATCGTGGAGCACGGTCATGAAATCGGCCACCACAACTACAGTCATGAATGGCCTGCACGCACCCCCCATGATGAAGAGCGGAAGGCCTTTGCCCAGGGGATGGAGAGCCTCTATCGCCTGACCGGTTCATACCCTGAAGGCTACCGGGCTCCCGGGTGGGAATTCTCCGATATCACGTTTGACCTCCTGCGGGAGAACGGTATGCGCTACTCGAGCAATATGATGGACGGTGAGTTTCCCTACGAGTTCCTCTGCCGGGGAGAGCGGACCGGCATCTTTGAACTCCCCTGCAGCTGGATCCTCGATGACGCTGCCTTTTTCATGCACGGGCTCACCTACGGGGCGCCGATGTTTCCTGCCTCCCATGTTTTCGAGCAGTGGCAGGATGAGTTTGACGGGATGTACGCCGATGAGGGTGAGCGGGTCTACGTCCTGACTATGCACCCGCAGATAATCGGACGGCCTTCGCGTATGGCGCTGCTTGAGCGGCTGATTGCCTACATCAGAACGAAACCGGGGGCAGAGTTTTTTTCCTGCGGCAGCTACGTGCGGATGCTCAAGGAGCAGTCTGCAGTACAGCCGGTGCGTACGAGGGAGTTCTACGGGAGGGCGAAGCAGTAAGGCGGACGGTATTACCGTGCATGCCCGTTTTTTCTTTGAGAAACAACCGTTATGGATTAGAGTGATAGTATGAAGAACGAGTACAGCCCGATCAAGAAGTTCAGGACCTCCGATCTCATTGTTGAGGAGATATGGAGTGCGATCCTGCGCGGAGACCTGAACCCGGGAGACCGGCTGCCTCCTGAACGCGAGCTTGTTGACCAGTTCGAGGTCAGCAAGGTGACCCTGCGTGAGGCTCTGCAGAAACTGGAAGCCTATGATCTGATTGAGCGCAAGCGGGGAGCGGCTGGAGGCTCCTTTGTTCAGGAGATGGCTCCCACGAAGGGATTTGAGCTTATCCGTGATTACCTGAACCTCAAAGGATTCTCACTGGAGGACCTGATTCTGGCCCGGACGCTCATAGAACCGGGTATTGCCGAGCGTGCCGCCCGGAATATTAACGCAAAGGGTATTGATGAACTGAAACTCATGCTGCAGAAGCACGAGGATGAATATACCAGGATGGGCCGCTCCAAGTTCGGCTGGCACCTCGAGCCGCTGTTAGCCCGCATAGAGGGCAATCGGATTCTGCAGGTCATTGAGGATCTGCTGCTCTTTCTCGTAAAGCAGATCGAAGCCGGACTTGATCAGGAGGACCCGGAGATAAAGAAAATTCTCACCGAATACTACCGGGTCACCTACTACGAACACAAGGCAATCGCCGAGGCTGTCATGCGCAAGGATCCCGAAGAGGCGTATGCGCAGATGTACAACCACCGCCTCGGATGGGCGAAGCTTATCAGGGACCTGTACTCGAAGAAAAAAATACGAACCGAAGCAGATACGTAGAGCACCCGGAAAGGAGGAATAGGATGGGAATTTCCGCACGGCTCACTGCGGCAGCTGTAATTCTCCTTGTTATCCCTGCTTCAGGCTGTCTGCTGATAGTACCGGCTCCCGTCATCTCACAGATACCGGACCAGAGCGCAGCAGCGGGGGAGGAGTTCACGCTTGAGCTTATGCCCTTTGTTGAGTCCCAAAACCGGCAGCTCTCCTTTACCTGCACAATTGACGGCGGGGGGTGGCAGAGCAGCTGCATTGAGGCAGCTGTGCTTACGCTCACCTTCAGTGAACCTGGAACTCACCGCATAACCGTCACCGTTTCCAACGGGCTGCGCTCCGCTGAGAGCTCGTTTACCCTTACGGTCAGTGAGTGAGAGAAAGCTGTCAGCGTTCCGGCTGTCCGAGGTAGAGCCGAAGCTGCGGCAGAAACTCGTCGGAAAGTATCTCCTGAATATCCATACGCACAAGAGAAGCGGCAGCAGCGCTGTTGATTCCCGAGGTCCGTCCCTGGGTGTCGATCCGGACGATCGTCTCGCCTCCAGGTAATGCGGCGTTCACCTGAAGGTCCCAGCGCAAGGTGGCAAAGTCGGGATTCAGCTGAGCCTCAGCAACGTCAGCCTGTCCGCGTACCACCAGATCACAGGTGGGGGAGAGCGGCGTTACGGAGAATCCTTCTGCGGTCATCAGCGATGAAACCGCTGCTGCAAGCTCTTCCCGGTACCTGCCGGTTATATCGAGGCAGATTCTGAGCTCTGACTGCGCAGCACGGGCCCGGCGTTCCAGATCGGGATAGCTGTAGAGGGATGCAGAGGCAGGGACCATAGCCGGGGAAATGACGCGCAGCTGGGTTACGAGTGATGCATAGGCCGAACCGACCGCCTGCGCAGCGGCAAGCGCGGCGAAGCGGCGAAGCGGGTTTTCAGCTCTCTCAGCTGCATCGAGCAGTTCGGCAATCTGCGCTGCATGGAGACGGACAGCGTCAAGATATATCCGTCCGCTTGCTTCCCTATCCAGGAAGGCGATGATATGGACTGTACCGGTGCGGTCGACTGCCGCCTCCCCGAAGCGGACGTTCAGCAGCGTCTGGTCCGATTCCAGGCTGGTGGTGCTGGTCAGCTCCAGCTCCTCATCGGTAAGGAGTCCGCGCTCTGACGAGAGCTCCCGGTAGAGCTCACGGGAGGTTAGATCTACCGAGACGTTGACGGAAATGAGCTGGGCAAGCCCCGAGAGGGCTTCCCGCTGCGCATCAGCGCGGGTATCGCCGCTGCCTACGGCCGCGAGATATTTCTCCTTCGGGTAGAGTGCATAGGGGTCGCGGTACCAGGGGGGATAGCCTCCCCCGGTTACCGCAGGAGAGCCGGTACGACAGCCGAAGAGCAGAGCTGCGGCTGCGATTGCCAGAATGAGACTGATACTTGCTTTCCCTGGCTGCATGCGCTTCATACCTCTTAGCCTCCTTATCAAGTCCGCCTTCAGCGGCTGTAACTGGTTGTGCAGAGAACTGAATCCCCGCTGAAAAGCTCCACCGGACCGAGATCATCCGTGTAGAGAGCTCTGCCCTGCGCGGTATAGTAGACTGCCTCAATCTCGTATGTGCCCGGGGGAAGAATCCACTCTCCGACGTGGGCGAAGGCCGGGAAGTATCGGGATACCCTCAGGTCAGCCTGCTCGCTGAGATCGGTGCCGATTTCGATGATTTTTCTGCCGATAAAGCTCAGCAGCTCCAGCCCTCCCGATTCGGTTTCAGCTTCCTGCTCCTCCAGCGCGGAGCGGACAGAGTAGGAGGCTGAGCCCTTGAGGACTGATCGTATCACCGAGCGGATCATGATGAGAGGTTCCTTAAGGGCGAATGTCTCCATGGCGACCGTCTGCATATCCTCGAGAAGACCGAGTCTGCCGAGCGGAACCCCGTCAGCGGTAATCACGGCATAGGCGGCCTGGGAATCAAGCGGAGCCATCTTCGGCACCTCAACCTTGAACTGCAGGTCGGGTTCAATTCCGGGAAAGGGAAGAACCGTATAACGGTCAATCACCCGACCGTAGTTCTGTACTTCTGAGGCTGATGCGATAATGAGGATATCGGGTTCGGTGCGGATCCAGAGTGTCTGCGCCTGCTTGATCGGGGCCTGTCCGGTAAAGGCGGCTACACAGAGACGTCCGTTTCGGGTCGGCTCTGCTGCTGCCTCGGTGAGCGGGAGGGAAAACCGGTAGATGTTCGGCTGCCCTGAAAACGCATTCTGCAGCTGTTTCCAGTCGATACGAACCTCATCAAAGTCCCGTTCAAGGCGGTAGAGCACGAGGCTGAGATACCGGGCGAGTGCGCTGTTGTGAAAGCGGATGGTGCCCGGTTCGACGGCAATCTGCGAAACACCCTCCACGCCGCTGTAGGCAGCGGCAAGATTTCCGTACCTGTCCTCAAGCAGATTCAGCTTTGTCTCGATCCGCCGCACCTCAACCAGAGCGGCGTCCCGATTGCCGAGCTCCAGATAGCTGAGGGCCTTGAATACGTTCAGATAGATATCCTCAAACGGTTCTCCGCTGTAGTCGAGCTGCAGGTCATTAATCAAGAAACTTGCGGCGGCCTGCCGGATACTTTGGGTGTAGTACTGTTCGATCAGCTCCTCAGCCCGGTCCAGGTATCGCACTGCCTCAGACCAGCTCCCCTCGTACCAGCTGAGCATTCCCAGTTCCAGGTTGTAGAGCAGCTGGCTGTTCTTTCCATAGAGAGCGGTGCGGTTATCCTCGAGGATCTTCTTCGCAAGGGTATAGTTTCCCGACCTGAAGGCCCGATCGGCATCCTGGTAGAGTTCATTCCGCGTCCATACCGCGCATCCGCTGAGTCCCAGGAGTAGGAGAACGGCTAAAGCGGCGGCTGCCCGCAGCAGTCTGTGTCTGTCCGTCACGTTTCTCTTCTGCTCCTCACCGGGAAAGTGGGGGGCTACCAGGTGAACTTGCGCTGCTCGATCAGCTTCTTAATCTCCTTGGTGCCGATCCATACCTTTTCATTGGTTTCAATATTGATCAGTTCCAGAGTAACCTTGTAGAGCACTGCCCGAATACCGGAGGCCGAATCAGTGATTGAAGAAATGGAGCCTCCAAGCAGGTAGTCGGCTCCGATTTCAGCTCCCAGCCGGGAGATTGTCGCCTCCGAGGCCTGCGTCTGCTGGTCCAGCCGTTCCTGTCGAATCTGTTCCCGCAGTCCGCTTCCCGCGACGAAACGTACCTTCCCGCTGTTTATCAGCTCTCGTTCTATATCGCTGATAAAGACATCGGTGTTTACATGTTCGGAGCTGAGATTGCGCACTTCGCCGACGACGACTACCGGATTGCTCAGGGACTGAATTCGATGGGCGGTAAGCCAGGGCCGGCTGAGGAGTTCTTCCACCATCGCCTCGGCTGTAAGCCGGGCATCGGTGTCGTTCCAGCGTCCGCTTAAATCGGTCTGGGTATCTGCGGCAGTTCTCTTGACGGAAAGCCCGTTTGTAGCGCATCCGGAAAACAGCAGTACCAGTATTACGGCCGCAGCCGCTGTCAGGATGGTTCGCCTGTGTATGACCATAACGTTCTCCTCGGTTCTCACAACTGTCTTTTCCCCTCTAAACCAAGCAGAGGGCCGGAAGTTTCACCTGCGGCACGAGAGCATGGTACTGCGCAATCCGGACTGCGTCAAGCAGAGTCTTATTCTTCAGGAACTGGATTCAGATCCACTTGATGGTGTTGTAGATGCACAGCAGCATAATAGCGGCAAGCACGCCGATAAAGAGGCGGTCTACCGCCCGATTGGACATTCTGCCGGAGAAGTGGGAGCCGATAAGCCCGCCCCCCACACCGCCGGTTATCATCAGCAGAAGCGTCGACAGTGCAAAGTGGGGCAGCGTCCCGGAGACGAGGGTGAAGAGAAGGCTGGTGAGCTGAGAGAAGAAGATAATGAAAATCGAGTTGATAGCCGCTGTCTTGGTATCCATGGAGAAGAAGTAGTAGAGGACAGCGAGGTTGATCGGCCCGCCGCCTATACCGAGAAAGGAGGCAGTGGCGCCGAGTATCAGTCCGATCACGGCGCTCAGCGGAATACTGCCTCCTGAGCGCGGCTTAATGGAATCTTTTTTCAGAGAGAAGAGCAGAACCCCTGTGGTGATAAGAAAGAGGATGAGCGCCTGGAGGATGCCCAGTATCCGTTCATGAGGGTAGGCGTCCCTTACCAGGTCGAAGAGGTATTTGCCGAGCAGGCCGCCTGCAACCCCCCCCGCCGCCATTACGCCGGTGGTTCGCAGGTGAAGATTGACCGGGCTCCTGCGGTTGCGGATAAGCGTGACCGTGCTCATCGACAGTACCGTGGTGCTGGAGAGGAAGCTGACAGCGGCGACGCTGAGGGTGCTGATGCCGTCGAGTACCGGCTTGATAATCACCCCGCCCCCGATACCGCTTATCGCTCCGACGACCGATGCAGCCAGGCTGACAAAGAAAAACAGTACACTCATAGTAATCTGCAGTCCCCCGCTTTTTCCTTATGCTACCGAAATCGTTAGAGAATAACAACAGACTGGCAGAAGAAAAAATCCCGCCCAGCCGGGGAATGCCCCGGCTGGGCGGGAATGCCGTTCAGGGGTGCTGGAGTTTCAGAGCAGCGAGGGGAAGGGAAGATCCGGCTCAATGGAGAAGGCATCTTCGAACCCGCGCGGATACATATACTCCAGGTCATCCTTGTTGTCCGGATAGACGAACTTTCCGCCGACCTGAAGAATGTAGGGTTTGAAGCCGTACCGCAAACGGTCCTTCTTCATATTCCACAGCATCGTGATCTCCTTCGGATCAGCCATGAAGTTGGTCCATATATCGTGGTGAATCGGGATGACCACCTTTGTATTGAGACATTCAGCCATCCTGAGGATATCGACAGAGGTCATCTTGTCGGTCATGCCCCGAGGATTCTCCCCGTAGGAACCGAGAGCCACATCAATGCGGTGTTCATTGCCGTGTTTGGCATAGTAATTCGAGTAGTGCGAATCCCCGCTGTGGTAGAGATTTCCTCCCGGGGTCTTGAACAGATAGTTGACCGCAAGACGATCCATATCCTGGGGCATCTTGCCCTTGAGTGTAACCCCCTTCGGAGCAGTTACCAGTTCGGTCCGGTCGAAAGACTCGAGAACGACAATCTCAATATCCCCGACGGTAACCGTATCTCCCGGCTTTACCGCCTGACAGCGCTTTTCCGGCACGCCCCAGGAGATCCAGAGGTCTACGCAGGCCTGCGGTCCGATAAAGGGGACGTCATCGCTGCAGTTCTGCATAACGGCAGCTGCGACATTCTCATCAATATGGTCTCCGTGGTCGTGGGTTGCGAGGATTGCATCTACCTGTGTGATCGCAAAGGGGTCGATGACGCAGGGCACGTTCCTCAGGTTCGGCTGCAGCTTCAGGCAGCCGATCATCCGCTGGTGCTGATGTTGGGGTTTCATCAACTGCTCTTTCTGGGTCTTCTTGCCGCTCTTCGTCCAGAGGTCGACGCAGATATTGGTATTTCCCTCGGACTTCAGCCATATGCCGGTACAGCCGAGCCACCACATCGCGAAACTCCCCGGTTTAACCTGCTCCTGCTCAATCTCCTCATTCAGCCAGGTTCCCCACTCGGGAAAACTGGAGAGAATCCATGATTCCCGGGTGATTGCATCTATTTTTCCCATATCAGTAACTCCTTAGTATATCGGTACGCTGTTTCCTGTACGATATATTAGAAAACACAACAGGGGAAAAGTCAAGCAGAAATTCAAAAAAACAATCAAATAAATCTTATATAACTTATTATTTATTAAATAAAGCTTGCATTTTGATCATTTATGAGATAAAATCAGCAATGATCAAAAAAAAAGCAAGTACCTGACCTAGTCTGCGCCCTGAGTGAACCTCTCAGCCACGGTCGGCTCTGCTGCGCTGAACTACCAAGGAGACAACCCGTATGAGTAAACCCGTTCTGCAGATCGCTCTCGATCAGACCTCCCTCACCGATGCTCTCAATGTGACCCGGAGAATAGCGCCGCACGTAGACGTGCTCGAAGCCGGCACCATCCTCTGCGCCGCAGAAGGCGCACCCGCCGTTGTCTCAGCATTGCGTGCCCTCTACCCCGGGCAGACCATAGTGGCTGACCTGAAGGTTGCCGACGCGGGTTCAGTCATAGCCGAGATGGTCTTCAGCCGCGGTGCCGACTGGATGACCGTTATCTGCGCCGCCCCGCTGGCGACCATGAAGTCAGCCAAAAAGGTTGCCGATGCCTACGGGGGGGACATCCAGATCGAGCTCTACGGAGAGTGGACCTTCGAGCAGGCTGCTGATTGGCTTGATGCCGGCATTACCCAGGCGATCTACCACCGCGGGCGGGATGCCCAGGCGGCGGGACAGACCTGGGGTGAGGAAGATCTGGGGAAGATCAGGCGTCTTTCAGAAATGGGCTTTGCCGTATCCGCTACGGGCGGCCTTTCCCCCGAAGATGTGCACCTCTTCCGGGGAATTCCGGTTAAATGCTTCATTGCCGGCCGTTCCCTCTCGGAAGCGGAAGACCCGGCTGCAGAGGCCGCTGCTTTTCGGGCCGCGATAGACCGGTACTGGTCCTAGGGCGAGGCGGACGGTGATGACCCGCGATGAACTGAAACTGGGAATCTACGAGAAAGCCCTGCCTCCCGGCAGCGACTGGTACCGAAAACTCTCCACGGCGAGACGGCTCGGTTTCAGCTTCTTGGAGATGTCGATCGACGAGAGCGACAACCGGCTCAGCCGGCTGAAGTGGAGCAGGGCAGAGCGGGCCGAGTTTGTCTCTGCGGTGCATCAAACCGGATGCCGGGTCCCGAGCATCTGCTTCAGCGGACACCGGAGATTTCCGCTGGGGAGTCACGACCCCGCTGTCCGCAGTACCGCAGCGGAGATGATGCGGGAAGCGGTCGAACTGGCGGATGATCTGGGTGTCAGGGTAATACAGCTTGCCGGGTATGATGTCTATTACGAAACGAGCGACAGTGAGACAAGGAAGTGGTTTCTCGAAGGCCTCCATGAAGCCCTCAGCCATGCTGCAGCCTACCAGGTCATGCTGGCGATGGAGATCATGGATACCCCCTACATCAACTCGATCAGCAGCTTCATGGAACTCAGGCGGCAGCTGCCCTCGCCCTGGTTTACAGTCTATCCCGATATCGGTAATCTTACAGCCTGGGGTAATGATGTCAGTCGGGAGGTGGATCTGGGCTTCAGCCTCATAACCGCAATCCACCTCAAGGATACGCTCAAGGTGACAGCAGAGCATCCCGGGACCTTCCGTGATGTTCCCTTCGGGGAGGGCTGCGTCGATTTTGACCATTTCTTCGCACTGCTGGCCCGGCTCGGCTATCGGGGTCCCTTCGTCATTGAAATGTGGAGTGAAAAGTCACCTGACCCCGAAGCGCAGATAGTCCGCGCCCGGGACTGGATGCTGGACAGGATGGCCGGAGCGGGGTTCTTATCCATAGGAGCAGACAGATGAGTACACTTGATACACTCAAACAGCAGGTCTTTGAAGCCAACCTTGAGCTTCCCCGGCGGGGACTGGTGACCTACACCTGGGGAAATGTCAGCGCCGTAGACGAGACCCGGCAGTTTGTCGTGATAAAGCCGAGCGGAGTGGCGTATGAGACAATGCAGGTCGACGACATGGTCGTTGTAGACATGGAGGGACAGGTAGTCGAAGGAGAACGACGTCCGAGCTCCGATCTGGCCACCCACCTGGTGCTCTACCGCGCCTTTCCGGCGTGCCGGGCGGTTGCCCATACCCACTCGAGAAAAGCTGCCGCTTGGGCTCAGGCGGAACGGGATATCCCGGTTTTGGGAACGACCCACTCGGACTACTTCTACGGTCCTGTTCCGTGTACCCGAAGAATGACTCCGGATGAGATCAGCAGCGGGTACGAGAGGGAGACGGGCACTGTCATCACTGAGACTTTCACCCGGCGGGGTATCGATCCGGCGGCAGTTCCGGGGGTTCTTGTCGCCTGCCACGGACCGTTCACCTGGGGAACTTCTCCGCAGGATGCGGTTCACAACTCGGTGGTGCTTGAAGAACTGGCGGCCATGGCGCTTGACACCCTGCTGCTCAACGGTTCCGGAGAACCGTTCCAGCAGGAACTGCTCGATAAGCACTTTCTGCGTAAACACGGGAAGCATGCCTACTACGGGCAGCGCTGATTCACGCATGAACACTGACCGCTGCCTGACGGCAGTCCTCGATATCGGGACATCAAGTATCCGCGGCAGCCTCTTCAGCGCCGAAGGAGCTATAGTTCATACTACCCAGATACCCGCCGCGCCCCGGTTCAGGGGTCCCGGCCTGGTTGAGCAGGATCCGCTGGTCTGGAGGAACGGCGTCATCTCTGCCCTGAGCGGGTGCTCGGCATACGCCGCCAGGATTGGGGCAGCAGTCGAAGCCGTATCCGTGACCGCTTTCCGCTCACCCGTCTTTCCCGCCGACAGGGCGGGGAATCCGCTCCATCCTGCCCTCATGTGGCAGGACCGTCGCAGCAGTTCGCTGCTGGCCGAGGTTCTCGATGCTGAGCCGGAGGTCTTTGCCAAAACGGGGCTGAGAATCTCCCCCGTATTTTCGGCGATCAAGATGCTTTGGTGCATCCGCAGCCTTCCTGAGCTCGCGGGGAAGACCGCAAAATATTTCGGCGTCTACGAGTATGTGCTGCAGCAGCTCACCGGGGAGTACGTGACCGACCATTCGGTCGCCAGCCGCTCAAATCTCTTCAATATTCATAGCCGAAGCTGGGACCGGGAGCTGCTCGACCTGTTTGAAGTCGGGGAGGAGAAACTGTGCCGGCTGCTCCCGCCCGGTTCAGTCTGCGGAAAGCTCACCGAAGCATCAGCCCGGGATACGGGTCTGCGGGCGGGTATTCCGGTGATCTGCGCCGGCGGCGATCAGCAGAACGCCTCGGTCGGCCTGGGGGTCATCGAACCGGGAACCACAGCTGCAAACACCGGCACCGGATCGTATGTGATCGGGATAGCGGATCGCCCGGTGATCGATCCGGGTATGGGTATATTCTGCAACGCAGCATCGGTGCCGGGCAAGTATATCGTGGAGGCGAGCGTCCTGACATCAGGTACGATCTACCGCTGGTTCGGGGAGCAGTTCTACGATAAGAGACAGGATGAGACCTCCGGGGAGCTCTTTGCGAGAATAGACCGGGAAATCCTCTCCTCTCCCCCCGGTGCGCACGGGGTGCTGGTCATACCCCACTTCGAAGGCAGCGGTTCGCCTGATTGGAACCCCCGTGCATCGGGAATGTTCTGCAATCTCACCCTCTCCGCGACGCGGGGCGACTGTGCGCGTGCAATCCTTGAGGGGATTGCAGCAGAGATGGCCTTGAATATTGAGCTGATGGATTCGCTGACCGAGCGGACGGACCGGATCAGCGTTTCAGGCGGTATGAGCAGGTTTGACGAATTCAACCGCATCCAGGCGGATCTCTTCGGCCGCCCTGTTATCAGGTACGAGTGCCTTGAAGCTACATCGGTTGGAGCGTGGATTGCGTCTGAAGCTGCGCTTGGTCACGCTGAAAACTTTGCCGCCGCCTTCAGACGGCTTCACCCCCCGGGAAGCGGAGCGTATGTCGAGTACCGGCCCCGGCCCGAACATGCCGAGACCTACACCCGTCTCAGGCGTATGCGCCGGGAGGCGGAAGAGCGGTTCAGGCGATAATCACCTCTATCCCCCGCTCACGAAACTTGTCAGCCATGGACGGGGGACACTTGGAATCAGTAACCAGGATATCGATTTTCTCAAGCGGGGCGGAAACGAAGTTTGAAACGCGCCCGATTTTCGAGTAGTCGGCCAGGACGATCACCTTCCCGTTCGTGTTGGCGATCATGGCCTGGTTGATGCTGCACTCCTGGATGACGGAGGTGGTCAGACCCTTCTCCAGGCTGATTCCGTTCGTCCCCAGAATGGTATGGGTACTGTTGATATCCTGAATGACCTGGAGGGTTATGATGCCGATATAGGACTGTGACTGTTCCCGGTATTCACCCCCGAGTACAATCAGCTCAAGCTGTGGATCCCGCTTGCAGGAGATAGACTGGGCGTTGTTGGTGAAGATCCTCGCCTTCTTGTTCCGGATCGCTTCGATAAAAAACAGCACCGTGCTGCCGCTGTTCAGATAGACAATCTCATCGTCCTCGATCAGTTCCACCGCCTTTTCGGCTATGCGGCGCTTCTCTTCAGTGTTAATCACGCCCTTCTCGAGAAAGTTCTTCTCCGGAAGGATTCCGCTGGGCGCCATGATGCGGTCAGCACCGCCGTG
>CAYSRK010000336.1:0-3138 GCA_964433385.1 uncultured Spirochaetales bacterium | reverse complement strand
GAAACGGGAAAGAAGACGGTCTTTATCAACTACACCTGCCACGCGGTGGTGCTCGGGCCGGACAATCTGCAGATCTCAGCCGATTATCCCGGGTTCGCGATGCGGATACTCGAGAAGCTGCTCGGGGAGGGTTCGACGGTCATGTTCTCCAACGGAGCGGCCGGGGATGTCAATACCGGCCACTCGGCTGACTTGAGCGCGCTCGGCTACCCGATTCCCGGGCGTACGTTCGAGCGGGCCGAGAGACTCGGCAGCATACTTGCCGGGGCGGTCTTCTCCCTGATGCAGAAGGTCTCGTGGGAGGAGCAGCTGGAGGTCAGGAGTCTCCAGTCTTTGATGAAGCTGCCGACGAAGCCCCTCCCTCCGGTACAGGAGGCTGAAAGGGAGCTTGAGAACAGCAGGAAGGTGCTTGGGGCCAAACGCGAGGAGGGGCTTGATGAAGAGGAGCTCATTCCCTTCCGGGTGAAGGCTTTCTACGCCGAGCTGCTGCTCTACCGGATCAGGGAGCGCAAGGATGAGGTGAGGGAGCCCTTTCTCGAGTTCGAGATCCAGGGGATTCGAATCGGCGGCCTGCTGCTGCTTGCCGTTCCGGTGGAGCTGTTCGTCTCCATCGGGCTGAATGTGAAAACGCGTTCGCCGTTTCCGCTCACGGCGATCGTAGGCTACGCCAACGGACACCTCGGCTACCTGCCCTGCCGGGAGACCTACGCGGAGGGAGGATACGAGGCTGTCTCGACCCGCTTCTCCGATGAGGGTGCCGACCTGGTCCAGGCTGCAATGATTGAGGTATCAGAGAAGCTTGCATCTGATCTTTAGCCCGACTGATCTTCAGCCGGCGGGATGTTGTCCGACATCTTGCCGGTTTTTTTCTGCCCTCATCCCTATTCAGGATTTCATGTCGGCGATAATCTGTTCGTAGATGCCCCGGAAGCCGAGGGTGCAGGCGCTGCGGATGAGGTCAGGCTGTCCGAGCTCAAGGGCGTCGATGATGCTCCGGTGTGAGCGTACGAGGTCGGGAATCTGGGAGAGGCGCAGGTCGTGGATTTCGCAGAGTTTGTGTTCGAGGGCGCCGAAGAGGTTGATAAGCTCTTTGAGGAGCGTATTGGCGCTCCTCCGGCAGAGCTTTTCGTGGAAACGGCGGCGGGCATCAACCAGGCGCCCTTCATCGGCAGGCGGGGTGCAGAAGCCCTCCATCTGGGCAAGCAGGACCCGCAGTTCCTCGATATCACGGGGAGTATAGGTTCCTGCGTTTGCGGCGATACAGCCCGGTTCGAGGGCGATACGGACTTCGATCAGGTCTTTGAGCGCCTGGATATCGAGTTTCCCGTAGAAGTCGAGCGACTGGAGGACGGCGTCGTAGCTGAAACTGCGGAGGATGTGGCCTTTGCCCTGGCGGGCTTTGGTGACGCCGAGGGATTCCAGGCCCTTGAGCGCCTCGCGGACGGCGGTTCTGCTGATGCCGAGCCGTTCAGAGAGCTCTTTTTCGGTGGGAAGGGAGTCCCCCTCCTTGAGCCTGCTCTCCCTGATGTAGTCTTTCAGATACTGCTGCGTGGTCATCCTCAGGTCGCTGCCTGTCTCTTTGTTCACTGTGCGCTGCCCCTCTGTATTTGTATGACAAGGAACTATAGTACGATTTTTCCGATTGTGCAAGTTTTCATGAGGCTGTTTTAATTGGCGGCGATCAGTTCTTCCCGGAGAAACTTCCTGAAGAGTCCGTAGGTACTTCCGAAGATCTCGCCCCGGAACTCGGGGGAGAGGGGGATAAGTTCAGTATTCTGGTACATGGAGAGGCTGATGTTGTCGAGAAACTGCTCTTTGACATCGGCGAAGAGACGGGGGTTTACGGAAAAGGAGCTTGATAGGATGATGCGGTCGGGGAAAAGGATTTCGTGGAGAATGGCGAGGCTGCCGGCAATGCTCTGTACGGCCTGCTTAATCACCGGGTTGTCGGCCAGCTTGATATTGACCACATAGCGGCTCAGTTCATTCTCGTCCTCGGGGAAGTCGGGGTACTGGTCCCTGAGCTGCTGCTGGAGAGCCCATATGGAGGCTGCGGCTTCGAGACAGCCGGTTCTCCCGCACTTGCACTGCTGGGTGTTGCTGCTGTCGAAGGGGATATGCCCGATTTCCATGACGTAGCCGGGGGTGGAGGTCACGATGTGCCCGTTCTTCGCGTAGCTGGCGCCGATTCCGTAGCCCCAGTGGTAGAGCAGCGTTCCTCCCTTGCGGTAGGAGGGCACCTCAAGCAGGAGGTGGGCGAGCTGGGCTTCGAGGCTGGGGAGGATCGTCATCTCGCAGTCGATGCGGTCGCGCAGTTTCTTCAGCGGAAAGCGCTGTATATGGGACCAGCGGACCGTGTTCATCAGCTTCTGGCTGACCCGGTTGATGGAACCGGTAAACGAGATGCCCGCTCCGAGCAGTTTGGATGCAGCGGGGATCTTCTGTTTCAGCGGGTTGATCAGGCTGACCAGCGTTTCGAGCAGCTGATCGTTGGATACATCCTCGGGTACATATACTTCCGTCTCGTAGAGCACTTCGCCGATGAGGTTCACCACGACGGCCTTCAGGTGTTTGGAGAGAACGTAGACGGCTATGCAGACACTGACGTTGTAGTTGGCGCTGAGGGTGACCTCAGGCCTGCCGGCCCTTCTTCCGTTCAGCACTTCACCTTCGGTCACCAGGTTCTGCTTGAGCAGTTCGCTTACCATGTTCGATACCGTGGTGGGCCGCATCTGCAGCCGGCTCACGATATTCTTACGCGTTATCCCCGGTTCAAGGCAGATGATCTGAAATATCTTCGATTTCTCATCGTCCTTGATTCTGTGGCGGGTATTTTTATGGATTCTTCCGATCTCTTCACATATTCTTGACATGCTGCCGCTCTCTCTTTCTGCCCGGAAAGGGCAGGCCGCGTCCGGCACAGATGATTATACCACAGAAGAGGCAGAAACAGCAGAGGACTGGGGATAAGTTACGATTTCTCTGTCCCGTTTCAGGGGTTTTGCTGCACCTGCTCTCGGGCAAGGCGGCGCATGCGCTGCACCACCTGCATTGCGTAGTCAGCGCGCTCCAGACGGACTCCGGCAGCCCCTCCCCCGGGGTGAAGCTCGACAAACTCAGCTGGGGGGTTGAGTGAAA
>CAYSRK010000335.1:0-7980 GCA_964433385.1 uncultured Spirochaetales bacterium | reverse complement strand
GGAGCGCTGTCAAGCGTCGATATCCTGACGGTGCTCTACTATCATGTGCTGAAAGTGGACCCGAACAACCCCACAGATCCTGATCGGGACCGGTTTATCCTGAGCAAGGGCCACAGTGTCGAGGGCTATTACACGATACTTGCTGATAGGGGGTTTTTCCCTGCTGAGGAACTCAGCACGTTTTCTTCCTACAGATCAAGACTTATCGGACATCCTTCTGTGAAGGTTCCCGGGGTTGAGCTGAATACCGGTGCTCTCGGACATGGGCTTTCCTGCTCGGTGGGCATGGCGATCGCGGCAAGAAAGGCGGCAAGTCCGAGCAGAATCTACTGTCTCATGGGAGATGGGGAACAGGCTGAAGGTTCAGTCTGGGAAGCTGCCATGGCCGGAGCCCACTACAGACTCGATAACCTTACGGCTGTGATCGACAGAAACTATCTTCAGATAAGCGGGAACACTGAAGATGTCATGGGGCTCGACAACCTCGGAGCGAAGTGGGAGGCTTTCGGCTGGCAGGTGGTACCTGCAGAAGGCCATGATGTCGGATCGCTCATCACTGCCTTTGCGCAGCCCCACGAAGGAAGTAAACCCAAGATGATTATCGCACGTACGATAAAGGGAAAAGGGGTTGATTTTATGGAGGGAAACGCGGCATGGCATCACGGCGTACCCTCGAAAGAACAGTATGAAGCAGCAGCAGCCGAGCTTGATGAGCTGATCAGGAGGATGGAGTGATGAGCGGTACCGTACCTTGTCGGAAAGCCTTTACCAGGAAGCTTCAGGAACTCGCTGAAAAGGACAGAGATATCATCGTGGTCACCTCCGATGCGAGAGGATCGGTTACGCTGAATGACTTTGCCCGGGCTCTGCCCGAGCAGTTTGTGGAAGTCGGTATTGCGGAGCAGAACGAGGTGGGCATTGCCGCAGGTATGGCGGCATTCGGCAGAAAAGTGTTCGTCTGTGCCCCTGCCTGCTTTCTCTCTGCGAGGAGTCTTGAGCAGGTCAAGGTGGATGTCGTCTACTCCCGTACAAACGTACGCATAGTGGGTATCAGCGGGGGCGTCAGCTACGGTGCCCTCGGGTTCTCCCACCAGTCGCTCCATGATCTTGCTGTCATGAGGACGTTCCCCGGAATGGCTGTTCTTCTGCCCTCCGACCGGTTCCAGACTGAGGCGATGACCGAATGGATGGCTTCGTCTCAGATGCCCGTGTATATCCGGATGGGAAGGGGAGCTGTTCCCGACGTCTACGCGGGGAGTGAGGGAAGCTTTACTTACGGCAGGGCAAACCTGCTGCGTGCCGGAAGTGATGCGACTGTCATCGCCGCGGGAGAAATGGTGGATAAGGCAGTGAAGGCAGCCGCCCTTCTTGAAGAGCGGGGGTTCTCGGTCCGCGTCCTGGATATGCACACGATAAAACCTGTTGACCGTGACGCAGTCCGAGAGGCTGCCGATACCGGGGCGATAGTGACAGTGGAGGAGCACAGCATCTTCGGCGGGCTCGGCGGAGCGGTATCTGAGATTGTCGTGCAGGACCATCCGGTACCGATGCGGCTGCTGGGCATTCCCGATGAAATACCCATTGAGGGTGATTCAAGGGATATTTTCAGCCATTACCGCCTCACCCCGGAAGGGATAGCTGAGGAAACGGCACAGCTGATTGCCCGAAAGCGCAGTTAGGAGGAGCATGTATGGCGGGAAAGGAAGGATCACATTTTCTCACGATAGATCAGGGAACCTCAGGCACGAAGGTTCTGCTGTTCTCCCGTGCGGGTACCCTTACTGCCCGCCTTGATAAGCCGCATAGACAGTTCTATCCTCAGCCGGGCTGGGTTGAGCATGATCCTGAAGAGATCTATGAACACATGGTTTGCGGTATGCGGGAGATTATGGATCGGGAGGGTGTCAGAGCTGAAGATATCATCTGCATCTCCATTTCCAACCAGCGGGAAACTGTCGTCATGTGGGACCGTGAGAGCGGAAAGCCGGTGATGCATGCCGTTGTCTGGCAGTGCAGCCGTGCCGCTGAGGAGTGCCGCACAATTGCGGAAGCGGGTAAGGCCGCAGTTGTCAAGGAGAAGACCGGTCTGGTTCTCTCCCCGTATTTCTCTGCGGCGAAGGCAAACTGGATTGTCGATCACGTGCAGGAGGCCAGACTGTCTGCAGCCCGGGGGACGCTGCTGTTCGGAACCGTGGACAGCTACCTTGTATGGAAACTGACTGGGGGAACGGTTCATGTTACCGACTATTCCAACGCGAGCAGGACTCAGCTGTTTAATATCCGCACGCTGCAGTGGGATGAAGAGCTTCTTGACCTGTTCCATCTCAATCTGTCCATGATGCCTGAGGTTATCGACTCCAACGCAACAGCAGGCTTCGTCGATAAGGGTATCTTTGGCACGGAAATTCCCCTGGCAGGAATTCTCGGCGATTCCCATGCGGCTCTGTTCGGACAGTGCTGCACCAAAAGGGGTATGGCGAAGGCTACGTATGGAACCGGTTCTTCGGTCATGATGAATATCGGGGACGAGCTCCGTCTTGATTCACAGAAAGTCGTGACTTCAATCGGGTATGCGATAGACGGTACAGTAACCTATGTTCTCGAAGGAAACATCAACAGCACCGGGGCCACCTTGAAATGGCTGGTTGATGATATTGAACTTTTTTCTTCAGAACAGGAAGCCTCTGCCCTGGCTGCTTCCGTTGAATCGAACGACGGAGTCTACCTGGTTCCCGCTCTCGTTGGATTGAGCGCGCCCTACTGGAATAGTGAGGTGCGAGGAGTTATCTCAAACCTCACCCGAGGTACGAAAAAAGCTCATATTGCGCGAGCGGCGGAGGAGTCCACAGCTTACCAGATTCTCGATGTGATTAGAGCTATGGAAGAAGAGGCAGGCATCGTGCTCGAAGAGCTTCGGGTGGACGGAGGACCAACGAGAGACGCATTTCTCATGCAGTTCCAGGCTGATATCGCCGATACGGCAGTTACCCGGAGCGGAACCGAGGAGCTCTCTGCGGTCGGGGCGATGTTTATGGGCGGGCTTGCCCTGTCAGTGTGGCAGAATCTTGCAGAACTTGAAGCTTTGCGTGAGACTAACGGAACGTTTACCTCGAAGAGGGGAGATCGCTGGCGTGAGAGTGCCTATGGGGGGTGGAAGCGGGCCGTGGAGAATCTCCTGAACAGCAAGTGACCCTGACTGCACTTCAGTGCAGCAGGTACGCGATACCCCTGCATCTGTTTTTCTTCAGAGAAGAGAAAGTATAAAAAAATACCAAAAATGGAAAAAAAATCTAAATATTAAAACAAAACTGGTATTAGATTACATACTTTGCATAAATATGTTGACATAGTAACATTTCTTTGTTATAAATAGACCACATAACGTATTCAAGGACAGCTGACAGAAACCTAATTCCTTCTTGGAAGGCAGAATGCCGGAAACAGGCGGAGGGGGTTCAGAGAAGCTGAAAAAAGGCGGGAGGAGATAGATGAACCTGACATTTGAAGGGAAAACGGTCGTGGTCACAGGCGGGTCTAACGGGATCGGCGCTGCGATCAGTTACGCCTTTGTCGAGGCAGGAGCGCAGGTGCTGGTAAACCATCTGCCGACGGACCGTGATGTTGAAGGGTTCAATAATCTTAAAGCTGGAACTGCGCAGCTTCCCCCTTCTGCCGGGAACTGCATATCCGTGCCGGGCGATATCACCGATTCCTCTTTCTGCAGCCAGCTGTGCAGGCTGGCCTTTGAAACCTACGGATCGCTCGATGTCCTGGTCAACAGCGCAGGCTTTACGAAACCCTCGACAACGGAAGAAGTCAGTGATGAGCTGTGGGAGGCGGGACTGAAGGTTAACCTTTCAGCAGCGTTTTACCTGAGCAGGGCAGCGCTTCCCTATATGGAGAAGCAGGGGAAGGGTCGGATTATTTACATCAGTTCTTCAGGCGCCATAACCGGCGGCGGCGGATCTCCCTTCTATTCCGCTGCAAAGGCAGGGGTTAACGGTCTGGTGCGGGCCCAGTCAAAAGAGCTTGCACCCAAGGGTATTACGGTTAATGCAGTGCTTCCGGCTCTGATCGATACCGATCTGCTGAAGGGCAGGTATAACGACCCGGAGAAGCGGAAAACACTGGTCGCAAGAATCCCCGTCGGGAGGGTCGGACTGCCGGAAGACGTTGCCAACGCGGTCCTGTTTCTGGCGTCTGAGCAAGCAGGATTTATCTGCGGACAGCATCTTATTGTCGACGGCGGGTCGACCTACAAATAGAACGCATTCATACCATAGGAGGAGTGAATATGGACAGACAGGAAAAAGAGAAACTGATTCAGAAGGCATATGAACTTGGTTTTACCTACGAAAGAGACTACCGGGGCTGCGCCCAGTGCGCCATCGCCGGCATCTATGACGCACTGGGAATCAAGAATGACGCAGTATATAAGGCGGGCAGCGGTCTGGCCGGAGGCGGGGGCGAATGCACCACAGGAAATTGCGGCGGGTACACCGGGGCATCTATGGTGCTGGCATCCTTTTTCGGGAGAACCAAGGCGGAAGAGGGCACAGAAAAGGGCCGTGCCGACAAATATGTCTCGTTCAGAATGACCCGTGCGGTTCATGACAAGTTTCAGGAAAAATACAACGGCGTGATTTGCTCCGACGTGCAGAAAAAGCTCTACGGCGGACGATCCTTTGATCTGCGGATCGAAGAAGATAAACAGGCTTTCCGGGATGCCGGTGCCCATCATGATGATGATAAATGCTGCATGGCCGTCGGCGACGGGGCAAAATGGGGTATGGAAATCCTGCTCAAAGAACTGGAGGAGCGGGGTCTGACAATCGAGGATTTCGTTGACGAAAACGGAAACATGAAGGAATTGGAGAGCTGAAAATATGCCCGAAGCAGATACGGAAGGAAAACAGTACAAAGCAGATATTCCCGCTACGTCGGAACTTTTCTTCCTGAAGGGCTCGAATGAGCTCGGATGGGGAATGAAGAACCGGCTGGCCCGAATTTTCAATCCAAAGAACGGCCGTACGATTATGCTGGCTATAGATCACGGATATTTTCAGGGACCGACAACGGGACTGGAAAGAATTGATCTGGACATCATGCCGCTGGTGCCCCGTGCGGACACCCTCATGCTGACGCGAGGTATCCTGAGGTCCGTAATACCTCCCTCGGTAACGAAGCCCATCATGATCCGGGCATCCGGCGGGCCGAGCATTCTGAAGGAACTCTCCGACGAAGATATCGCCATGGACATGGAGGATGTGCTGAGAATCGGGGCCTGCGGCACGGCCATCCAGGTATTCATCGGCGGTGAGTTTGAATCCCGCAGCGTGGTGAATATGACGAAGCTTGCCGATGCAGGCTACCGCTACGGCGTGCCCACCATGGCAGTGACTGCTGTGGGCAAGGAACTGGAACGGACCCCGCGGTATTTCCGTCTGGCAACAAGAATGCTTGCGGAACTCGGAGCGAACATCATCAAGACCTACTACACGGAAACTGAGTTTGAGACAATCACTGCAGCCTGCCCGGTACCGATCGTCATTGCCGGGGGGAAGAAGCAACCTGAACGGGACGCCCTTGAAATGGCCTATCGGGCTATTGATCAGGGAGCTGCCGGCGTGGATATGGGCAGAAATATTTTTCAGTCCGATTCCCCCCAGGGTATGATGTCCGCGATTCAGGCGGTTGTTCATGAAAACGCCAAGCCGAAAGAGGCTTTCGGGATCTATGAACAGGTCAAGTCAGAAGAAAGAAAAGGAAGGTAAGACAGCCATGCTGCTGCGGGAACTGCATAAAGAAAAAGTCGAGGAGTTTCTGAAGATCTGTTATCTCCTCGCCGATCGGAGATTTGTTACCAGCCATGGGGGAAATCTCGCCTACAAGGTAGAGGAGAACGTAATCCTCATCACTCCGACGCGCCGGTACAAGGATATTCTTACAGCTGAAGATCTTGTCTTCGTAGACCTTGAAGGCAATACAGTTGAAGGGACCCGAAAGCCTACCGGTGAGATGCCGATGTATCTCAACCTTTTCAGAGAACGGCCTGATATTCAGTCATCCATTCACTGCCACCCGCTCTACGCCAATGCGTTTGCCATACTTGACGGAACCAACTGGCTCATGCGGCCTGTTTTTCCTGAGATGGTTATCGAGGCGGGTCCGGTCCCGGTGGTTCCCTACGGAGAGCCCCTGACCCAGGAGCTGGCGGATAACTTCAAGCCCTTCCTGCAGAAGTACAATATCTTTCTCATGGAAAACCATGGAATGACGGCAGTCAGTCCTATGGACCTGACGCGGCTTATGCATATCATCGACATGATAGAGGTGAGCTCGGTTTCCATCCTCCATGCGCTAACCGCCGGTAAAGTGAAGGAGATATCCCGCAAGGAAGTGGAAAACCTCTCCAACACCATGGTTACCCGGAAGCTGCCGATGATCGGTGCTCCCGGCGCCAACAAATCGTTGGTAGAGCTCTATTACGGGGACTGAATCACCTGGCCGGTACCCCGGCCGGGCTGGTTCTGCAGGGGAATGGTGAACAGGGCAGACAGAGACCGGACGGTCCCTGTCTGCTCGTTTGAACTGTCTCAGTTTTTTACTGCACAGGAAGAATAATCCCACTGGAACGATGCTGTTCAGGCTGTCTGCGCGCTCCATGAGCTGGCAGAAACAGGAATCTCATAATTTCTTGAGCTATACAGCAATTTTGTTACTATATGACCAAAAAACTGGTTGATTCAGTAAAAATAATGTCTATACAGCAAATTTATTCTTGACAAGTTCAAAATACATGATAAGATTTTAACATTAATGAAATCGCTTTCAGAGCATGAACAGATGTTGGCGAGCTCTGGGGCTTCATTAAAAAAAGACCGTAATAACGTTGTTTTACGGTAGGAGAACAATTTTTAAAGGAGGGGTTATGTTAAAAAAAATCCTCGTAATGGTACTCGTGTCAATGATGCTTCCCGCTGCTTTTCTTGCTGCAGCCGGTGAGCAGGAAGCTGCTGGACAGGAATCATCAAATTTGATGGTTATCATCACTCCTGACAAGGACAACACTTTCTTCACCGCTGAAGCTGATGCGGCGAAGGTGAGGGCCGAAGAACTGGGATATCAGACCCTTCTGGCGGTTCATGGTGATGATCCCATGCAGGAGAGCGACCTTATCGACACTGCGATTTCCCGTAAAGCCGCTGCAATCATTATTGACATTGCGAATGCCGATGCGTCACCGAACAACCTGAAACGGGCGACAGACGCTGGAGTCCCGGTATTCTGCATGGACCGTGAAATCAACGTGACCGGTATTGCAAAAGCCCAGCTGATTTCCGACAACTTCCAGGGCGCTACCCTGGGTGCAGAGTACTTCGTGGAGCTCATGGGTGAAAAGGGCAAGTATGTGGAACTGGTAGGTAAAGAGTCCGACACCAATGCCGGAGTCCGCTCCAAGGGCTTCCACAGCATCATCGACCAGTACCCCGACATGGTTATGGTTGCGCAGCAGACTGCAAACTGGAGCCAGACGGAAGCCTACTCGGTGATCGAATCTGTACTTCAGGCTAACCCGGATGTGAAGGGAATCATCTGCGGAAACGACACCATGGCTCTCGGCGCTCAGGCAGCTATTGATGCGGCCGGCAAGAGCGACATTATTGTCATGGGTTTTGACGGCAACGACAACGTGCTTGATTCAATTATGCAGGGCAAGATCAACGGTACCGTTATGCAGCCGAACGCGCTGAACGCGCAGATGGCGGTAGAGCTTGCCGACAAGTACATCAAAACTGGTTCAACCGGAATGGCTGAGGAAAAGATTCTCAACAACTGTTTCCTCATTACTCCTGAGAATGCTGATGAGTGGAGAGGCTTTACAAAGATCAAATAAGCTGAGAATCCAGAAGTCACACAGCAAAGGGAGTCCGTTTCATGTGAAGAGGGCTCCCTTTTATCTGAAAGGGGTGCATTCCC
>CAYSRK010000334.1:0-13771 GCA_964433385.1 uncultured Spirochaetales bacterium | reverse complement strand
TGTATCAGGAGTTGAAAAGACCATCACGCCTCGGTTGGGCTGCCTGCCCTCGAGCCCCGCCGCAGCATACTCCGCCCGCGTTATGATGTAGAATCGGGTATAGTTGCGCGGGTTGGTCTCAATACCTTCTTTGATCAGGGTAAGATTGTAGTATTCAGCTGTCTTCTTCCCGGCTATAGCCGCAAACTCCGGATTCTGCTGTTCCGCCACATAGGCTGCTGCGCCAGCGGTGTCGAAGAACGGGACTCCTTCGATTCCGGGGTACCGATCGAGAAAATCGGTGCACTGCGCAAGTCCTTGCGGGTGGGAAAAGACCTTTTTCAGCTGCTCAGGCTTCACTCCGTCAAGTCCTATCAGGTTGTGGGTAATGCGGATCTGCTGTTCGCCCACCACGACGATATCGGGGTGGCGCAGGAGAAGGTCAAAGTTGTCGTTTATCGTTCCGGCGAGGGAATTCTCCATGGGGATAATCCCGTACGGGGCATTACCGCTCATAACCGCGGTAAACACATCGTCAAACTTTCTGCAGGGACGACCGACAAGCCTCCCCCCGAAGAATTGGGTAAGCGCTATTTCACTGTAGGCTCCGTGAACCCCCTGAAAGGCAACCTCAAGCGTCTCAGTCTCGCCGCCGCCCTCCCGGTCACGACTGATAAAGGAACCGGGAAGCGGCTGCTGACGCAGCGGAAGTTCAAGCGATTTCCCCACTACCGGTGCGAGAGCCTGTATATCGCGCATTAGCTGTTCAAACTGTTCGGGGTAGAGCGACTGGGGTCCGTCAGAGAGAGCCTTATCCGGCTGATGGTGGACCTCGACCATAAGGCCGTCAGCCCCTGCCGCAATTGCAGCAAGTCCCATGGGGATCACCTTCTCGCGAATACCGGTAGCATGGCTGGGGTCGACAATCACGGGCAGGTGGCTCAGCTTCTTCACAACGGGAATCGCACTCAGGTCCAGGGTATTGCGGGTGTAGGGCTCAAACGTTCGGATACCGCGCTCACAGAGGATCACATCGTCCGTCCCTCCAGCCATGAGGTACTCGGCTGCCATGAGCCACTCCTCGATGGTAGCCGCCAGACCCCGCTTGAGAATTACCGGTTTCCCCGCCTTCGCCACCTCTTTGAGCAGTTCGAAATTCTGCATGTTGCGAGCCCCGATCTGGAAGATGTCGATGTACTGGGCCATCATCGGGACGTGGTTAGGGTTGACCACCTCGCTGGTTATCGGGAGCCCGTAGGCATCTCCCGCCTCCCGCATCAGTTTCAGCCCTTCCTCACCCAGGCCTTGAAACGAGTATGGGGAGGTCCGCGGTTTAAAAGCTCCCCCGCGGAGAATCACCGCGCCCGCTTCACTGACCGCCTTCGCAATTGCGTGAATCTGTTCCCGGTTCTCTATCGCACAGGGGCCGGCTACAACGGCAACCCGGCTGCCCCCGATTTTTACGCCCTTGACTGTGACTACCGTGTCCTGTTTTTTCAGTTCCCGCGAGGCAAGTTTGTACGGCCGAGAGATCGGAATCACTTCGGCAACCCCGCTCAGCAGCTCCACCTGCCGCTTGTCGATTCGAGCCACTCCGACTGCGCCGAAGATGGTCTCCTCCTCTCCCTTGATCTCCTTCACTTTGAACTGACGACTCTCGAGAAAGTTCCTGATATCATGTTTCTGCTGGGCAGTTATGTCTTTTTTCAGTACTATGATCATAGCTCTTAACCTAGCTGTAAGGGGGGTTTATGTCAATAAGCGCCTCTCCTGTTCCCCGCATCACGGGTTCAGTATGGTCCTCTGATTACAACTGCCTGTTCAGGGTTTGCACCCTGCCCAACTGCCGTTTTTTCAGGTACGATAGGCGGAACATGAAGAACACAGAATAACGGAGCCGACAGTGAGCAGGAGTGAGGAGTACTGGGACAGGATATTCAGCCAATTTTCGCAGACCGTGCGGGAGCGGGGCTCAGCCCTGCCCTCGGTTTCTGCGATTGCCGAAGATATTGTACACTCCCCGTTCAGGGTACTGACAGCTACCGTTATCTCTCTGCGCACCAAGGACGCAGTGACAGCGGAGGCTTCACGCCGGCTTTTTTCACAGGCCGACACCCCTGAGGCAATGGTACAGCTCAATCAGGAACAGATCGAGAAGCTGATCTATCCTGCGGGGTTCTACCGGACCAAGGCAAAGCATATTATCGAGATTTCACGCCTGCTGCTCGAATTCTACGGGGGAGAAGTGCCGTCCGAGCGGGAGAAGCTCCTTGCACTGCCCGGGGTGGGGGTAAAAACTGCCAACCTGACGCTCAATCTGGGCTTCGGAATCAATGCCGTCTGCGTGGATACCCACGTCCACCGGATCTCTAACCGGTGCGGCTGGATTAGCACAAAAACACCTGAGGAGTCAGAGAAAGCCCTCGAAAAGGTCCTTCCCGAACGATTCTGGATTCCCCTGAACGAGCTTCTTGTCCGCTACGGCCAGCTTGTCTGCACCCCTGTCTCACCCCGCTGCTCGGAGTGTTCGATCAGAGAAGAGTGTCCCAAGATCGGGGTGGTGAAAAGCCGCTGATGTCTCCAATGCAAAAATGAATGCGAAGGAGGCAGAAAAGAATTGCATCAGATATTAACATGCGTTAACATATATGCATGGATCTGGTGACAAAACTGGACATTCTCGCCCGGGATGCGCAATATGATCTCGCCTGCGCCTGCGGGACAAAACACAACGATGACCACCGCAAGCGTGGTAAGGAGGGGAGCTGGCTCTATCCGGTAACAGTCCCCGGCGGGGGTTCGGGCATTATGCTCAAAACCCTCATAACCAATGCCTGCACGAGCGACTGCCGCTACTGTCCCCTCAGGCTGCAGGGCAGAAGCGCGCGAATCAGCGTCTCCCCGGATGAACTTGCGGCTTTTTTTATGAATCTCCGCCGCAGGAGACGCAATCTCATCGGCATCTTCCTGAGCTCCGGCATGCTTGATACGCCCGACCGTTCGATGCAGCTGCTGACCGATACCGCAGAAATACTCCGCAGCCGTTATCACTTCCGCGGGTATATCCACATAAAAATCATCCCCGGCGCCTCGAACGCCGCCATCTTCAGGGCGGTATCCCTGGCATCGGCCGTCTCTCTGAATATTGAGACGCCGGGAGAGAACTACTTCAAAACCCTCTCCTCGGTTAAGCACTACCATCAGGATATCATCGAACCGCTGAAACTCATCAGCACCCTCACCGCCCGAGGGTCACGGTACAGCAGGGTATCAGCAACAACACAGTTTATCGTCGGTGCCTCAGATGAGCCTGACAGCGAGATTCTCCGGTACATGTGGGGTCTTTACGATCGGCTCCATTTTCAGCGAATCTACTTTTCGGCCTACCAGAAGGGACTGGGAACCCCTGATATCCCGGGAGAACGGAACAGTGCTCCATCCGGGGATGCCCTGTTCATCAGAGAGCACCGCCTCTACCAGTGCGATTTTCTCATGCGTACCTATGGCTTTCAACTCGATGATTTCAGTTGTGATCAACAGGGTCTGCTCTCACAGGAGCGGGATCCTAAACAGGTCTGGGCTGATTCCCACCCTGAATTCTACCCGGTTTCGGTAAAACAGGGTTCGCAGGAGGCGCTGTTACGAGTCCCGGGACTTGGCCCGGTGTCGGTTAAAAGAATACTGGCGCTGAGAAAAAACACCCCGCTAAGCTCCCTCGAAGCTCTTCGCATCCCTGCCTATCTCCTTCGGAAGGCCGAGCCCTATCTGACGCTGTAATATCACAGGGTTTATATGACCATAGGCTCTCACGAGGTCATTTATTATTCTTATCTATCCTGTGCTCTATCCCGGCAGCCTGCGCCGGCGGCGGCATTTTTCCCTGTCTTCTCACCTGCGCAAGAACAACTCCGCTGAGAATAACCACCATCCCTGCAATCTTCAACCCGGAAAAAAGCTCATCAAAGAAGAGAAACGAGACGATTGCGGTCACGATCGGGATAAGGTTCGTCATGCCGATCGCTCTCACCGGTCCCAGCTTCAAGATTCCGTAGTTGAGAAAAATGAACGCCAAGCTCGAGGAAAAGACCGCCAGAAAGAGAATGCTTATCACAGTTTCCCGGCTCGGCACCGTCTTCAGGGTCTCTCCTGCCTCAAAAAGGAAAAACAGGGGAATGAAGTAGAGCAGGCCGATCGTATTCTGCACTGCGGTAATGGTTACGGGAGAGTAGACAGTCGGGAGCGCTTTAACGGCTATGGAGTAGAGCACCGCGGAAAAAACTGCACCGAACAGCAGAAGGATACCCCGAATCGTGAAAGAGGCTGTCTCAACAGCAGTGCTTTCTGAAAAAAGCACCAGTAGGGCAACTCCCGTCAGGGAGAGTACCGCGCCAAGGACCGGATAGAGGAAGAGCCGTTCATGCAGTATAAATCGTGAGAAAAGCGGGGAAAAGATCGGAATAGTGGCTACCAGCACAGAGGAGATGGAGGCAGATACTTCCTGCAGTCCGTACGTTTCAAAGAGAAAGTAGAGCAGCGGCTGAAAAAGCGCAACCAGCATGAATTTTGGCAGATCTGCCGCCCGCGGCAGCCCCCTGCGCCTGTACAGTGCAATATTGACCCCCATGAGCAGCAGGGAAGAGATTGCAAGCCGTATGGTGATCAGCGATATCGGCTGGTAGTCCTGCAGCGCAACCCGGGTAGCAGGAAATGATATGCCGTAGAATACCATTGCCAGAAAAACCAGCGCTGCAGCCAGACCTGTATGTTGTGAGGACGTGCGGGTTTTCATCCAGAGAAGTATAGTGAAACAGGGTCCTGTGGGCAACAGCGGAATCTGCCCCGCTGTTGCCGCTTTATTGATGGTGCAGAGCAATCCGTGGTACTCTAGCGGCATGATAGTCCCGACTACAGGCGCGAGCGTTGAAATTGTGGTAAAAAAATCACGATTCATCGCCTTTTCAGACTACATTGCAGATGAGGAGGAGGCTAAGGCGAAGCTCTCCGCTCTCCGCCGACAGCACCCCGCAGCATCCCATGTAGTCCACGCCTGGATACTCGGAGAATCGGCTTCCATTTTCAGCATCAGTGACGACGGAGAACCGAAGCACACCGCAGGGAGACCGGTGCTTGAAGTACTCAAGGGAAGCGGCCTGACGCACGTCACCATCATGGTGGTCAGGTACTTCGGAGGCACGAAGCTCGGTACCGGAGGACTGGTTCACGCCTATGCGGAGGCTGCCAAACGGGTGCTCGCAAAAACCGGCAGCGCTGAATTTATGCCGGTCATCCGCTTTCACCTCAGGCTGGCCTATGAATCCTTTGAACAGGCGAAACGGATCCTGGCTCAGCACGGATCGGAACTCTCCGACGAGCAGTTCGGTGCCGATGTCTTTCTCGCCGGAACTATCCCCCAATCCGAACTTCAGGCGGCCGATGCTGCGTTATCTGAGCTTACCGCAGGAAAAACGAGGATCGTAAGCGTTCAGCCGTAACCTGTCAGCCCTCATGCACCCTGTACAGACAGGTGAGACATCGGTACTATTGCAGCCTATGAGAGTACTCAAACTGCACCTCTTTCAGCCAGTTTCAGGCTTCCCGGTCAATCCCGGCCCGGCAGACATCTTTTCCCCGATGCAGATAATCCGTGAGGCTGACCGGTGGATTCGACTCCATGGCAGCGAACAGTACAGCTGCACGGAACTTACGGTGCTCCTTAAGTCGGTCAGCATGTACGATACGTGCGTAATGACGGCCCAAAAGCTGTATGTTACCTTTGATCCGCCGGCTTTTGGCGAACGCGCTTCTGTCCCGCAGGAATCTATCGCAATCCGGAAAGGGGATTATCTGTTTCTTCAGTTCAGCCCCTCAGCCGGCGGCAAGACAGTTCAGAAGGCTGCGGAAACACTTCTTGCTCAAACCCGCACGGGTGCTGCTGCAGATTCTAAAGCAGAGACAGTCGTCTATTTGCGGATTGTACATGAAAAGGGGGGACAGTTGAGTGACCGGAGTGAGGATTACGCGTTTCAGTTCATTACCGCTCTGCCCGAAATTTAGTAATTCACATATGACCTTATGACTGTTATGTACTTTTTACGCTCATTGTATGCCGTAGAATAGCGGTACAAGAACGGGTACAGCTATAGTCAGCAGTACTCCGTGGGCAAGAGAAAGCGGTACATAGCGGACTCCGCAATACTTTTCCACAATCGGCAGCGTTACATCCATGCTTGTCGCTCCGCATACGCTGATAGCAGCCCGCGGCAGCTTGTATCCGGCAAGAAGCGGCACCATGATGAACGCGATGCTCTCACGAAACAGATTACTCAGGAATGCGACAGATCCCAGCACGGGGTTGCCGAGATCAGCAATAAGCACCCCTGAAAGCGAGTACCAGCCGTACCCGGCTCCAACCGCCATAGCCTCCCGAATACTTGCATCGGTGAACAGCGGTACGAGGCTTACCCCAACGGCGGTTCCGACAATCGTTAGAACAGGAAGCGCTGCGGCAACCGGATCACGGAACAGGGAGGCAAAATCGGTTCTGTTGTGAACCATCTGTACACCCACAAGAAAGAGAAGTACATAGAGCAGCGCTTCACTGATACGGTCGTCATACCAGTCAAATATGCCGGTAAGATTTGACAGCAACGCTCCGATTATCACTATTACGATCAGAAAAGCCGGATCTTTGAGGTGATGCAGGGTCTCGGTAAGGGAAAATGCATGGTTTTTCACCTCAGCAGTTTCTGCCTGCGGCAGCGGTCTGCGTGTCCGCCTTACCCGATTAAGAATAAACCCCGCTGCGGCCACTGCGGCAGCGCTGCCGATCGAGGCTGCTGCTGCGTAGATAACAGCACTTATGCCTATATGACTTAATTTATCTCTTATGTTCTCTATAAGCCCGGTTTTAATCCCCATACTGAACAGCAGAAGGTAGAGAGAGTAGGTCAGCATTCTGTCAACAACTGCCTCGGTCCACAGCGGCAGAATCTTCGTTGCAGCGGCAAGAACTCCGGCAAGCAGGGCGCCGAACAGCAGCAGGAGGTACACGATCATATCCATCAGCCCAACTTACCCAAAAACTCTGCTCTTTTCAACTATGCACTGCTATACAACAAGATGGAACCGCCTTTGAATACGGTATTGTTCAATTGCCGATTCATCAGTATAGTTTCATGACAGCTTATGCGTACAGGAATATTCGATACCCGTACGCTCAGGCTGGTTTGCGTGAGACGGAGGAAGCATGTGGACATATCGCAGATAGATGATACCCTGACCATTGTTGAGACAAAGCAAAAAACGATATATCTGCTTGGAACAGCTCATGTTTCACAAGAGAGCGTCAGACAGGTGGAAATGGTAATCGCCGAGAGAAATCCTGACCATGTCTGTGTGGAAATAGACGCAGGCCGTTACAAGGTTATGAAAGAGGGGCAGTCCTGGCACAACCTCCATATCGGGAAAGTGCTCAAGGAAGGCCGGGGATTTTTCATGCTGGCAAATTTAGCCCTCTCCTCATTCCAGCGAAGGATGGGAAAGGATACCGGTTCGGCACCGGGTGATGAGATGCGTGCTGCTGTTGAGGCTGCGGAGAAAGCCGGTATACCCTGCTCATTCTCTGACCGAAATATTCAGATAACTCTGCAACGGGCTTGGAAAAAGTCGGGCCTCTGGAACAAGATGAAACTGATTGCCGCCCTGCTTGCTTCCGCCTTCAGCAGGGAGAAGCTCTCAGCAGAAGAGGTCGAGGCGCTGAAAGAACGTTCTGTTCTTCAGGAGATGATGGAGGAACTTGCCAGGGAGCTGCCTGTAGCCAAGGAGGTGCTGATTGATGAACGCGATCAGTACCTGGCCGCAAACATCTATAAGGCCCCCGGCACCGCAACCCTGGCGGTAATTGGGGCAGGGCACGCAGGAGGGATAATCAGTACATTTGAAAAGCTTGAAGAGGGTATACTCAGCGGCGACACTGCGTCCCTTGATATCCTCCCGCCGCCGTCAAAGGTCTCCAAGGTCCTGCCCTGGCTCATTCCTGCGGCTGTGTTCGGACTGCTGGTCTACGGGTTTGTCAACGTCGGGTGGTCTCAGGGAATCGAGATGTTTTTCTACTGGTTTGCCGTTAACGGGATCCTGGCCGGAATAGGCGCCGTATTAGCTCTTGCCCACCCTATCACCATTGCAGCAACGATAGCCATGGCACCCTTCACCTCCCTGAATCCTACCATCGGGGTAGGAATTGTATCGGGGGGGCTGGAAGCCTACATCAGAAAACCCCGCGTCATAGACTTTGAGCGTCTCAATGATGATATTCTCTCGCTGAGGGGATTTTATAGAAACCGGGTTACCCATGCATTCATTGTCTTTTTTCTCACCAGCATCGGCAGCGCCATTGGGACATTCGCCGCCTTTCCATTTCTCATGTCGCTTGTGAAGTAGGAGCTGTACGCAGGCGGAGGACAGCCTCAGATATATCGCCGCAGGCGACATACATCTGCCTCAGCTGTTCTGCAATCGTGCTTCCTCCATGGGGTATCGGTCCGAGGAATTCGAGAAAACCCATCTGCTGTGCCGCAGATACCCGCTTTTCCAGGTGTCCGATTGATCTCACCTCCCCGGCAAGACTCAGCTCCCCTGCCGCTGCCAGCCGCCCCCTCAAGGCTGTGTTGGTCCGTGCGGATATAAGGGCAAGTGCAAGGGGCAGTTCTATCCCAACTTCGGTAAGCCTGATCCCTCCGGCTACATTGACGTACAGATCGTAGTTCGAAAGCTGCAGGCCTATGTGCTTCTCCAGTACCGCGGCTATGCGTGAAACACGGGCGGTATCTATTCTGTCCGATGATATTTTGGAGTAACCAGCTTTAGCGGGAACAGCCAGGACCTGTATTTCCACCATAAACGTGCGCGAACCTTCGAACACTGCTGCAGCAGCTACCCCGGGTGGCGTTTGCCCGTTTCGCTTACTGAGGAAAAACGACTGCGGTTCCAGTGCGGGAATAAGGCCCTTTTCCGTCATAGTAAAGACTCCGATCTCGTCGACAGACCCGAATCGGTTTTTCGAAGAGCGTAAAAGGCGTATGCCGTGATCTCCCTGATCGAAGTAGAGCACGGTATCCACCAGATGCTCAATAGCTTTCGGACCGGCAATACCACCCTCCTTCGTAACATGTCCTACCAGAAAGAGGGCAGTTCCCGCCAGCTTGGCGCTGTCAACCAGTTCAAGCGAGGCGTATTTTATCTGGTTCACTGTTCCAGGGATATCGCCGGCATCTTCACTGTACACCGTCTGAATAGAATCTATTATTACCAGGTCAAACGTTTTTTTCTGCAGGATTTCAAGAAGCCGAGGCAGTCTTGTTTCACAGAGCACGGTTATTCGCTTAAGAGGAAGATTCAAGCGTTCTGCCCGCATTCTCACCTGCTCAGCCGACTCCTCACCGGAGACATAGAGAGTTTTCGCTGTATCGGTCAATGCTGCAAGCTGCAGCAGGATAGTTGATTTTCCAATCCCGGGTTCCCCGCCGACCAGGACCGCAGCGCCCTTCATGACGCCCCCGCCGAGCACATTGTCCATCTCCGAGATCCCGGTGCTGAAGCGGATGTTGTCCAGTTTGGTTACCTTGTTAAGTGCCACAGGTTCCGGTACTGCTCTGCTGCTCCCTTTTGCGGCTTGCGAGCGGCCGCTGCCCCTGGCACCTTCCTTGCGAACAGCGGTCTGTGAAAAAGAGTTCCACTCCCCGCATTCAGGACATCTTCCGAGCCATTTACCCTCTTGGCGGCCGCAGTTCGAACAGACAAAGACAGTTTTTTCCTTGGCCATGCCGCCTCCAATAAGTACGTAACATGTTAAAAGTTAAGCAGTTCAACCTCAAATACCAGATAGCTGTTTGGAGGAATGACCCCTGGATAACCCCGTTCCCCGTAGCCCAACTCAGGCGGGATGATGAGAAGGCGCTTTTCTCCCTTTTTCATATGCGTCAGGGCTTCGTTCCAACCCTCTATAACTTGACCGATGGAAAATTCAGCCGGCTTGCCGCGGCGATAGGAACTGTCAAATTCATTGCCATTCAGCAGTGTTCCCCTGTAGTGAACAGTTACTTTTCCCCCGTAAACCGGGGATTCTGCGCCTTCTCCCCTTCTCTCCACAACCCAGCGAAGTCCGCTGCTGCTGACCGACGCATCAGGCCAGCGATTTTCAACCTCTCTTTTCTCCTGTTCCCGTAAAGCTTCCGTACCCCTGCGTTTTGCCGCGCTGTGCTTCTGTACGAGCAAATCAAAAAAATCCCGGGTAACACTAAAATCAGAGGCCTTCTCGCCTTTTCTGATTATTGACACAGACTCCATAACATCACCCATGCGTATTGCATCAACAACATGCTGTCCTTCAACCACCTTTCCAAAGACCGTATGCTTGTCATCAAGCCAGGGAGTTGCCGCATGCGTGATAAAAAACTGACTGCCGTTACTATCCGGTCCGCTGTTTGCCATGGAAAGTATCCCAGGTCCGTCATGGCGGAGAGATTGATCAAACTCATCCGGGAACGAGTAGCCTGGATTCCCGGTACCGGTGCCAGAAGGGCCCCCCGCCCTGTATCATAAAGTTTTCTATAACACGGTGAAAGGTCAATCCGTTATAAAAACCATCTTTGCCGCTCTTGCCCAACACTCCTTCGGCTAGGCCGACAAAGTTCGCTGTTGTCATCGGCACCTTCTCAAATTCCAGACGCAGCACAATATCGCCTCTGCCGGTATGTATTTCGGCATAGAGTCCGTCCTCATTGTATTTCATATATACTCCTTCAAGCTTCAAGTATCTCTGCGCTAATCCTGCGAGTACAGGTTGCCGCCGCCGAGCAGGTGATAGACCCGCTCGAGATCATCCGACGAGTAGTAAGAAATTTCCAAATGTCCTTTACCCAGGGTTCCTTTGACCGAAACTCTCGTTCCCAGCACGTTAAGAAACTTTTCTTCAACCATCCTAACTTCAATTGGCCGTTTGTCGGTCAGTTCAGCACCGCTTTTCTTTTTTCCAGCCCGGGAACCCTCGTTCAGCTGTTTTGCAGCGATTTCTGCCTGTCTGACGGAAAGACTCTCCTTGAGTATCTTGGAAAATAAATACTCTCGATCTGCAGGGTTCACCACCGCAAGAATTGCACGAGCGTGACCAGCAGAAATTCTCCCCTCTTCAAGCGCCTTACGCATGACCGGTTCCAGGTGAAGAATACGCAGCGCGTTTGCTATTGTGGATCTGTTTTTCCCGATACGCTTAGCCAGTTCCTCCTGGCTGAGCGACGCCTGTTCTATCAGGTACTTAAAAGCAAGCGCCTCCTCAACAGGGTTGAGATTTTCCCGCTGCAGATTCTCAATCAGGGCAACTTCAAGACGCTGTTCCTCGGTAAAATTTTTAATCAATGCGGGAATATGGGTCAGCCCTGCCAACTTAGCAGCTCTATATCTTCTTTCCCCAGCGATAATTATATACTTATCAGGAATGTCCGACGATTCCTCGATGAGAATAGGCTGAAGAACTCCCTGCTCCCGAATGGATGAGGCCAGCTCGTTAAGCGATCCATCATCAAAGTTTTTCCTCGGCTGCCCTGGATTCGACTCAATCTTGCCGATGCTCAGCATTACCACCACAGGTCCATCTCCGTCCTGTACCGTTTTGGAATCATCCGCGCCGGCAATATGAGAAAGTGTATAGTCACCGATAAGTGAATTAATACCTTTACCCAATCCTCTTTTAACCACGGCTCATCACCTCCTTTGCCAAATTGCTGTAGCTGACGGCTCCTTTACAGTTAGGATCGTACAGATTGATCGGCAGCCCGTGAGAAGGAGCTTCAGAAAGCCGTACGTTTCGCGGGACAAGGGTCTCAAAAACCTTATCCTTGAAATAATCGGATACATCTTTCACAACATCCTGGGCGAGGCGAGTCCTGTTGTCAAACATGGTAAACACTATACCCATAATTTCCAGGTCCGGATTCAAGTTTTTCTTGACGTTCATGATTGTTCTCACAAGCATGCTCAACCCTTCCAAGGCAAAGTATTCACACTGCAGCGGGATAATCGAATAATCTGCAGCAACAAGGCCGTTGAGCGTCAGCAGCCCCAAAGAAGGCGGGCAGTCAATCAGGATATAGTCCCATGCATCTGAGAGATCCCCCAGCTTAGCATCAAGGTAATACTCTCTACGGTAAGCACTTACCAGTTCAATATTTAATCCGGTAAGATCGATGTTTGATCCGATGATTTTCAGCTTGTCTACTGGCGTGTCCTGAATTGCTTCATTAATTTCCACTTCATCACTGAGAACTTCATACATTCCAGGTTTCTGGTCATCGGCCCCTACAGAGCTGGTCAGGTTTCCCTGCGGGTCAAGGTCAATCAGCAGGACCGTGTTTCCCATCTCAGCTAGATAGGCTCCAAGATTCGCGGTTGTAGTGGTTTTCCCTACTCCGCCCTTCTGGTTGGCAAAAACAATTTTTTTAACTGACATAGAAGCAAGTATAATCAATAACGATCACGATGTCAGCCGGCCGCATCAGCAGCTTCTGCTATTAAGCTGTAATTTGTCCCTTGTTTCGACATTTCCTTTCTTACTTGACCAAACGGATCCTATTCAGTATGTTCTGTGTAAACCAAATGAGGAGTTGCTGATGGAAGAACAAGTAAAACTTGCTATCAATGATATCAGACCTTCCCTCCAGAATGACGGCGGAGATATTGAATTTGTAAGCCTTGTCGGCAACATGGTAAGCGTCAGACTTACCGGTGCCTGTGCAGGCTGTCCCATGTCCCAGATGACGTTAAAACAGGGTGTTGAGCGTTACCTGCGGGACAAAATCTCCCCTACATTAGAGGTTGTGTCTGTAAACTGATGATAAAGACGGGGAAACCCGTCTTTATTGTTTCACGTGAAACGCATACCTTCTGCAGGTTCTCTCAAACCTTTCTTTTGTAATCACGACATGTTTTCCTAAGCCAGTTTCTCTCGTACACCTTGATGTCCGGGAATATCTGTGCGGGTATCAGCTCCGCTCCTTCTGATGTAACAAACTGCTCCCCAAATCCGCACATTCTCTCATATCGCAGAACCACTTTCCGCTCTTATGGAAACATTCATCTGCGCTGCAATAAGGAACAGCTTGTTTTTACCAGATTCCATTCAAACGATATCTCTCCGCGTTTGAAAGTTATTTTCACTGCAAGCCGCTCACACCTGTGTGGTCATACAGATATGCCTTAGAGAAAAATGATACTATACAAAAGGAACTGCAGAATTCACCATGCCTCTGTTTTTTAACCGATTCCAATACCGTTAGCAGGCAGTTGCTTTTTATGCCCTGCAGCGCTCCCGCACTTGAATTTTTTTAGTTCATTGTTTTCGGTCCTTGGACTGTCAGCCTGCAGATCATTGAGGGAGCACTTACCCTACTGCAGAAAATTATCCATTCTCTGCTGAACATTCACCTTCGCATTGCTGTCGAAGTACTCCTGAAATATAATTTTCCCCGATGCTGCTCCAGACTGTGCCGTGTGTGATGCCTCCAGCTCTTATACGATTTACATTCTTTCCCGACGCCGTCCTGGTTATACGTGAGCTTCATCCCCGAAAAATTGTTCGCTCGCTGCCGGATTGACCGTCGTCTAAAGCTTCACTGGTGCCGTTCTCAGTGTGAGGTTTCTCCTGATTGATGAAGCTGTGCATTTGTTTTTCAGGGGAAACGGATAAAAGGGTCCTGAAAGAGGCAGGTGAGATCTGCTTTCTTGCTACTATACTAATGAT
>CAYSRK010000333.1:0-7343 GCA_964433385.1 uncultured Spirochaetales bacterium | reverse complement strand
GGAATGCGGGCATTTTTATTGCAAGGAGCAGTCTCCTGATACGGGAGGCGGCAGCGCGCTGTCCCAAGATCCTCCAGCCGATTTCCGATGCCTTGTACCTCAATAAGATCAGGACCATTGCCGAAGCCTATCGGGAGATAAAGGATACCGGGTGGAATATTTCGATCGATTATGCGCTGATGGAGCATATTGCCGATCGAATGGTGCTTCTGCCGGCGCGCAGGGAGCTTGACTGGAACGATCTGGGCAACTGGGAATCGCTCTACCGCTACATGAAGACCGACGGGGAGGGTAATGCCTCCTTCTCGGGCACTGCAGACGAGTTTGAGAACTCCCGTGAGGTAATGGTCTGCAACTATACCGATCTTCCGGTCAGGGTGGAGAACTGCGACGGCCTTCTTGTCGTAACCACGGATAACGGCATTCTCATCCGCAGGAAACTGGCTACCTGAGCGGCGTCAGTCTGTGTGTGCACTCCCCCTTTGCCGCGTATTACTCTTGTTCAACGCAGGAAATCAGATTACTATGTAACCGTTACGCACGGGTAAACTGCCAGGTGTGAAGCGGTAAACAAACTCTACAGGAGCGGCCGGTGGAACAGCAGATGTACCAGGATGACCAGAACGAAATTTCTTTGCGTGATATCCTGAGGATCCTCAAGAAGCGGAAGGTCTGGCTGATAGCCACCTTCATCATCGTCGTCGGTCTCGTGGCCGGGTATCTTTATCAGGCAACACCGATATACCAGGCGAGCGCCACCCTGTGGGTGGAGCCGACAAGGAGCAACAGCTCCATCGAGGACCTGTTTTCCGTGCAGACCGGAGCGGGAACGACACGGATCTCCACCGAGGTTGAGCTGATAAAAAGCCGCCGCAATATTGAGAAGATCATCGAGAACCTCAAGCTCGTGGAGTACTACCGAAGCATCTCGGATACGCAGCGGCAGGTGACCGCCTCGGGGCTTGTGGGCACAATCTCCGAGATGATCTCGATTTCCACGGTCAAGGATACGAATATCGTAAAAATCGCCGTGGAGAATGCCGACCCGGTGATAGCCCGCGATATAGCCAACACCCTTGCAACTGTCTACAACGATATGCTGCGTGATCTGGCACAGTAGTCGTTTACCGTCAGACGGAAGTTTATCGAGGAACAGATTCCTATCGCTGAGCAGCAGGTTATTGAGGCGGAGAACAGCCTGCGGGTTTTCAAGGAGGAGCAGGGGATCTACCTGATGGATGAGGAGACCAGGCTGCTCCTCCAGTACATCACCGAGTACGAGAAGCAGATTGAGCCGTACCGCATTCAGGTGGGGGAGGCTGAGAGCAAGATCGATGCCTACACCGAGATCCTGCTTGACAATGATATCATGCCGGTCTCCTACGGGGAGGTAATCATCTCTCCTGAACTGCGTTCGCTGCGGGCGGAGATGTCGCGGGCGAAGCTGGAGCTTGCCGGGTACGGCAGCACCGGCGCGCAGAGCGGCACGGTAGTCTCAGACCGGAGAAATGAGCTCTATACCAGGGTCATCCGTCTCGAGAGCGAGATGACCAAGCTTATTACCGACCTGGTCTTCAGCGGGCAGGCGGCGGAAGGCGGTTCCTACATCATGGTCGTCTCCCAGGAGCTGGCAAAAGCCTATACCCTGAAGTTCCTCGCCGAGGTCGATATCAATTACCTGACGCAGCTGCGTGACAAGTATGAGAAGCAGATGGAGACATTTCCCGCTCTTGAGCAGCGGCTGCTCGATCTGCAGCGCGATGTGACGGTGAAGCAGAATCTCTACATCCTCCTGCTTGAGAGCTTCGAGGAGGCAAAGATTGCCGAAGCGGCCGTGATCGGCACAACCACGCTTATCGATGAGGCGATAACTCCGCGCAGTCCCATAAAGCCGAACAAGCAGATGCTGCTTGCCGTGGGGGTGCTGCTTGGGCTCTTCCTCGGAGTTCTCCTCGTCTTCCTCATTGAAGCGTTTGACGATGCGGTGCGTGATGAAGAGTCGATCCGCCGGGCCCTCGGTTCCGATATGCCGATCATCGGGCGCGTCCCTCATATCGCCCTGGATGAGGAGGTGCAGTCCAGTGAGCTTGTCGTCTACAATGATCCGACCTCCCCGCCCTCGGAGGCGTACAAGCTGATCTCCACCAATATTTCCTACAGTGATGTGGAATCGCCCCAGGTCGTCAGCGTCACCAGTGCCGAGATGTCCCAGGGAAAGACCTCGGTAGCGGCCAATACCGGAATCGCTATGGCCCAGAACGGATTCAGGACTCTTATCATAGACGCTGACATGCGGAAGCCCCGCCTGGAGAAGGCCTTCGGCTACCTGCGTTCCCAGAAGGGTATGGTGAACCACCTCCTGCAGGATCAGGATCTCAATACCCTGATTCAGAAACCGATAGAGGACCTTCCTCTGCTCGATCTGCTTCCCGTCGGGCCGGTGCCGCCGAACCCGACTGCGGTGCTGACTTCGGCCAAGTTCAGGGCGATGATTGATGAGCTGCGGACCCGCTACGACAGGATTATTATCGACCTGCCACCCTTTCTCGCCGCTTCCGATGCGCTTATCGTATCGCGTTCAGGTGACGGAATCGTGATGGTTGTGCGCTTCGGTCAGGCCTCAAAGTACGGGCTTAAGATTGCCGAGGAGACGTTGCGGACCTCAGGTCTGAAGCTCGTCGGGGTGGTTCTCAACGACATCAGCCGGGAGGACTCCTACAGCTACTACCACTACTATTACTATTATACGGACGAGCGGTCAGGCAGAAAAAAACGGGGTAAACATGCGAAAAGTGCCGAAACGAAGCACAGGAAAAAACGTGCCAAGTTCCAGGCCAGCCGCAAGGCGGTAAAGGCGGTTCCCGGCAGGGCAAAGTCCACCAAGGAGTTCCAGAAGGAGGTTCTTTCGGGGCAGAAAATCATGCTGCCGGGCAGGCAGGAGGCTGAGTCTCCCGTTGAAGCCGGTGCACCCGGTCCTGTCGGGGGTATCTCCCCGCAGCATGAAGAGAAGAAGCCGATTCTGCCCGAGGCGAAGAATTCGGTGTCGCCCAAAAGCGGTGATTCTCAGGAGAAAGACAGTGCTCCGGCGGCAGATAAGCCGGCGGCAGGTGAGCCGGCTAGAAAAAACAAGAGCCCCTTTGACTATATAAGCGAGCTTGAGGAGGATTTTCTTCAGGAGCAGAAGAATCGGAAATCTGAGGATTCCCCCGATGAAAGCTGAGTGAACGGAGAGAGAAGACGGTGATTGATATTCATACCCACCTGCTGCCCGGTATCGATGACGGGGTGCGCACTCGGGATGAGAGCAGTGCGCTTCTTGTCGATTATCAGGCAGCCGGTTTCCGTCACATCGTCTGTACTCCCCATATTGCCAACCCCTTCGTGAAAACAGCCGTTCTTGAAATTCGGGCTGCCTTCGAATGGTTCCGAGCTGAGACGGCCCGGTTCGGCATCGAAGCGCATCTGGGCAGTGAACTGTTCATCGGTCCGGCTAAGTCGAAGTATATTCCATTTCTGGAACGGTTTATCCTGGTGGAGACCTACAGCGAGTCTCCGCCGCTGTTTCTTCTCGACCGGGTCTTTGAGCTGCAGCTCAAGGGATTCACGGTTATCCTGGCCCATATTGAGCGGTACGAGTGGTTTTCGCTCGATCATTCGATTGCGGTACGGCTGCGGGAGATGGGGGTCCTGTTCCAGGTGAACTGCGAGGGACTGGAGAACGGGAGCGCGAAGCCCTACCTGAATGCCGGCTGGGTCGACATTATTGCCTCCGACAATCATGGTCCCGGGAAGCGGAAACCGGTGAATCTGGCCGTTTTTTCTCATTATTCTGAAATAATGGAACATACTCTGGAAATTCTCGGTCTCTAAGGTGACGTCTCCCGTCTTTTATGGCATAATTTCCTGTACCAGGCATTTTCTTGCACGAGGTGTGAAAGGGAGGGGGTATGCTGCTGGATATAACGCTCACCAATTTTCGTTCTGTCAGAGAGAGTCAGACGGTTTCCTTTGAAGCGGTAACTGACAAGAGCCTTGACAGCCGTCAGCTTATCCCGATTGATGAAAACTTTGACCTTCTCAAAGTTGCCGCTGTGATCGGACCGAACGGCTCAGGGAAGAGCACCGTCCTGCGGGCGCTCGAGGCGGTGCGGAGTTTTGTCCTGTTCGGGCAGGAGGAGGCAGCCGCCGCAGAAGGGGAGACGGAAGCGCTTGCGCAGTTTTCCGGGGCTTCATTCGCCTTCGACCGGCAGTGGGCTGAACAGCCCTCCTCTATTTCGGTCAGGGTGGTGTCAGGGATTGATGCTGAGACGGGTCTGGCACGGATCTATGCCTACACGCTGGAAGCTGACCGCACCAGGGTCCACCGGGAGAGGCTCTATCTGGAGATAGGCCGTTCTGTCCGCCGGATGTTCGATCGGGTCTATACCGGTCAGGATGGTGAGGACTATGAGTTCAGCTGGGGCAAGACCTACGAAGGCCGCAAGAAGAAGCTGGGAAAGCAGGTACCGCCCGATCGATCGTTTCTCCAGGCAGCCGCGCTCTCAGGCGGGGAATCGGTCCAGCCGATATATCGCTGGTTTCAGGAGGTGCTGGCCGTTATTCCGTTGGGCATCTCTTCGGTAAGCGAGCAGCTTATCATCGACACTCTCCAGAAAAAACCCCATCTGCGCTATCAGGTGGTTGATTTTCTCAGGAGCGTGGATCTGGGGAGCATCAGGGACATCAGAATAACGAAACGGGGAGGGAGGCGGCTTGTCTATATCCACGGTACGGGGGAGAACAGGTTTGCGACCTACTTCACGAGTGAGTCCTTCGGAGTCCGCCGCCTTACTATGATAGCCCTGACCTATATTGAAGCGGTCAGCCGTTCGAGGGTGATCGCGGCTGATGATTTCAGCCTCTTTCTCCATCCATCGGTCACCCGGCACCTGATCCGCTCGTTCATCAAGAGCTCGAAGGAGAGCGAGTCCCAACTGCTCGTCTGCGGGGTCGATCCTACCCTTCTCGATGATGCTCTGATTCGCAGGGACGGCATCTGGTTCTCCCAGCGCAGCGGTCAGGACGGGTCGAAGTTCTACGCGCTCTCGGACTACAAGTACCGTAAGAAGCATGTGATAGCAGAGATGTATCCTCAGGGGGCCTTCGGGGCGATCCCGATTGTTTCGGAATTTACCTTTACCCGGGAAGGGGGGAGGGCGTAATGAGAAGAAGAAATTTCCTGCAGCCGCTTGTTCCTCTTGTTCTCCTGACAGCAGGAGAGGATGAGGCCGTCTTTTTTTCTCAGATGCGGCGGGAGTGCCGCTACGCAAACCTTCAGGTGTTCCGCAAGAGCGCTGATTCGCTGTCGCTTCCTGCGATGATCAGGGAGGCGGGGCGGCTGCGGCTTGAGTACGGAAACGGCTATGCCTGGTGCCTGTTCAACCCTTTCGATATTGAAATCTCCCCCGGGGATCTTACCGAGGCGCAGAAGCTGGCGAAAACCAAGCGGGTGGCTATGGCCTATACCAACCCGGGCCTGGAGCTCTGGTTCTACCTCCACTTCGCCGTGCCTGAGAATCCGTTTTCCAGCAGGGCAGAGTCAGTTGATGCGCTGCAGAAGTTTCTTCCCGATTTCCAGCCGGGGGCTGACTATCTGCGGGAGCAGGGGAGCGATCTCTATCTGCGGCTATTCGCCCATAAGGGGCAGGCGGTTCTCAATGCCAACCGCTATAACATGCTCTTCGGCAGCCGGGCGGGACTGGGAACACCCCGTCTGGACAACTCGTGCACCGTGGGCAGGTTCCTCAAAAGCGTCAACGATGTCTGCGGAAGGTGCTATATGACTCCTGCTGGCGGATGAGCGCTCAGCTGCTGCGCGCTTGACCCTGTCACAGTAAGGCGTCTATACTTGGCCCCATGAACTGGGACGGGATCAATCTGCTTGTCTTTGTAATCGCATTCGCTGCCGGAAGCATGAATATCTGCCTTTCGATAATTTTCCATATCAGGAAAAATTATCCCTGGACCAAGTACTACCTGATCTTCCAGATCTCCATAACCTTCATTCTGGTCGTCTATGCCCTGCAGATCTACGCCAACCTGTTTCTTGCCGACTCATCAGCTGTGCTCAACCTTGTCTACACGGCCCTGCTTTTCAGCGGTACGGCGTTTCTCATCTATTTCATCCCCTATTTCACCTCCTGGGTTATCGCAAGCCCCTGGTCGGGCCTGCAGCGAGCCCTGTTCATCTTCTTAAGCGCCGCGTTTGTGGCAATCGCGGTGCTCGAGCTGGTTCTCGGTCCTTTCGGCGGCTTCAGGATCAGCTTGACGGCAATCTTCTTCGGGGTGTTCTTCTTCAGCCTCTTCGTTCTTATCAGGAACCTGAAGTCGATTCAGGACAAGGATGCCCGTTTTGTCAGCACTGCGTTCATCATTCTCTCGGCGCTTATGGTTCCCTTTGTCCTGATTGATATCTTTTTCACGATTGAGGGGCTCTCCACGCTCCCGATCTACTACTTCTGGGTCTCCCTGATCATCCTTATCTATCTCGTCCAGTACTTCGTCAGGATTCCCGAGTCTCCCCTGGATGTGCAGGACAGCAGCCTGCTGGACTCCTACCGGATTACTGACCGGGAGCGGGAGATCATTGAGCAGATCCGGCTCGGTATGACGAGCAAGGAGATCGCCTCCTATCTCGATATTTCGGTCAACACGGTCAATAATCACATCGCCAACATCTACGCGAAAACTGAGGTGAACAGCCGCATCGACCTGCTGAATCTGCTGAAGAAGCGGATCTGAGAACGTTTATTCCCGGTTTTTGCCTCGCATCAGGGGTGACTAGCCGAGAGTAACTACCTGTTCACTACCCCAAACCATTACTATTTATGATATTCAGCGCCGCCGCCTCGCAGTATCCTCAAATCATGGAGGTGTACGTATGATCTGCGCAAAGGGATATTCTGAGATTGCGGAACTGCTGAGCGGAATCTGTGAGGATGAGTACAGCGGGTCGGCGGGAGGGCCGGGAGGCTCTGCTGAGCTCAGGGCAGATGATGTTATGCTGAGTTTCAGAATGATGCGCTCAACGCTCCCTGACCTTGGCAGTGATGATCCTGACCTGGAGTTGAGCGAGAATCTGGCATTCAGCTGTCCGGTCTTTACCCCGGGAGACCGCAGGCTGGAGCGCGAGGATTCGGGGATTATCCTCCTCCACGGCCTCAATGAACGGCGCTGGGACAAGTACCTTCCCTGGGGTGCCTACCTGTGCAGCCGGCTGAGCAGGCCGGTGGTCATGATTCCGGCCGCGTTTCACCTCAACCGGGCACCGCGGCAGTGGAGCGATATACGGGTGATGATGCCGG
>CAYSRK010000332.1:0-8695 GCA_964433385.1 uncultured Spirochaetales bacterium | reverse complement strand
GTATACCCGTTGAACCTGATCTGGGTAATACCAGCGAAGGGATCGACATCTTCAGATGCTTCAGCCAACCATCTATCAGCCCCTGAACGGCAGACCCCGCGAAAAGACTGAATTAAGAGCCGGCGACGGTCCGTTTGCAGCTGCTGTGTGCATGTGCGGAACATCGCACCATCGCCGTACAAGGAGGGGTTCATTATGACTGATAACCGTTTTTTCGCTGCTGTTCTGCTGTGTTTCTTCACCGCTGCAGCACTGTCCGGCGCAGGTGCTTCTGAGAAAGGTTCTGCCGGCATCTCATCCGATGAGCAGGTCCGCTCGATCCGGGTCTATGCGTACGATTCATTTGTTTCTGAATGGGGTCCGGGGCCGGCAGCCGCAGCGCTGTTTGAAGAGCGGTACGGCATTGCTGTCAATATGGTTTCGGGAGGCGACAGCGGCCAGGTACTGCAGAAGGCTATTATTGAAAAAAGTAGCCCAAAAGCTGATATCATTATAGGTATTGATGACAACTTGCTCTATCGGGCCCTTAAAGAGGATATACTCATTCCCTACTGCTCCCCGGCGCTCTCCCAAGTTCCCACGCAGCTGCTCTTCGATGAGAGCTGTCACGTTACCCCGTATGATTACAGTTACTTTGCGGTAATATTCGATACAAACTCATCGCTGCCGAAACCTGAATCGCTTGAGGATCTTACTGATGAGGTGTACCGCAGCAGTCTGATTCTCATGGACCCGCGCACATCCTCCCCCGGTCTCGGGTTTCTTCACTGGACCGTCTCCCGTTACGGTGAAGACTACCTCGACTACTGGCGGAGGCTGAAACCTTCACTGCTGACTGTTACCGACGGTTGGGACACCGGCTACGGTCTGTTCACTTCCGGAGAAGCTCCCATGGTCCTCAGTTATACTACCAGCCCGGCGTACCATGTTGAGTATGAAGATACTGACAGGTACGAAGCGCTTATCTTCGAGGAGGGACACTACCGTCAGATCGAGGGAGCAGGTATTCTCAAAGGAACGGATGATATCGAAGCTGCAAAGCTGTTTATCGACTTCCTGCTCAGTCCTGAGGTTCAGCAGCTGCTGCCGCTTACCAACTGGATGTATCCGGCTGTTTCCGGAACTGAACTTCCTCAATCCTATGCTTTTGCTCCCGTTCCCCCGGCAGCGGTACAGCTGACTCCCGAGGAAACTTCAGAGGGGCTTGACTCCCGCCTTGAGGCGTGGGTTGAGGTGATGAGCCGCTGAGATGCATAGATCCGGTCTTATCCGCAGCACTGACAGCTTTACTCTGCTTCTGTCGCTATTCGGGCTGGTGATCCTGATTCCGTTGTTCTTCGTTCCGGTCACTGCTGTTCTCAGCCGTGCATTCGTTTCGGAGGGCGGCAGTTTCTCCCTGCAGCCGCTGCTGAAGCTCGTTTCCTCTGTATATGTGCGCAGAATCATAGGCTTCACCCTGCTGCAGGCTCTGCTGAGCACCGCGGCAGCCCTGATCATCGGGCTGCCCGGTGCCTACATTCTCTCCCAGTACCGATTCAGGGGCCGGATGATTATCAGGGCGGTCAGTTCAATTCCATTCGTGCTTCCGTCTATTATAGTGGTGCTCGGGTTTGTCATTTTCTACGGAAACAACGGATACCTGAACCGGCTGCTCATGCTGCTCTTCTCCCTGGAGAGTCCTCCGCTTAAAATCCTCTACACGTTCAAGGCAATTATTCTGGCCCACGGATTCTATAATTTCCCCATTATTCTCAGCATTGTCGCCGGCTACTGGGAGCAGAGTTCCGAGACTGCGGAAGCGGCAGCCCGCACGCTCGGAGCCGGTCCCCTGCGCCTCTTTTTCACCGTCACCCTGCCCAAGCTGAAGCCGGCCGTGCTCTCCGCCTCCGCGCTGGTATTTCTTTTCTGCTTCACCAGCTTTGCGGTGATTCTTGTCCTCGGGGGCGGTCCGCAGTTTACTACCGTTGAGGTTGAGATTTACCGTCAGGCAAGAATATCACTGGATATGGAGACTGCCGCTGGACTTGCGCTTCTGTCGATTCTGATTACATCGGTACTCCTGCTGCTCTACATAAAAACTCAGAGCGGCATGCGGACTGAGCGGGCTGGTTTCAGGCTCACCGTTACCCCTGCCGCGGTAAAGAGACCGAAAGCCCCCCCTGCCGCGCGCGTCGGCATACTGCTGTACACCACGGCTGCAGCGTTCTTTGCTGGAGCGCCGGTTATTGCCGTAATCCTCCGCTCTTTTCAGTCTCAGGCGACCCGGAGCGCTGAAACGGTTCTCTCTCTGCGCTGGTACCGCGATTTATTCACCGCTGCTCAAGGGGTTTTCTCACAGGGCCTTTCCCCGGGGCTGAGCGCCTTTTCCAACAGCTTCACTATTGCGCTCTTCGCTCTTCTCATTGCAGTTCCTGCCGCATTGGGTCTATCCTATCTGGCGAGATCTCCGCTAGTTCACAATTCCGCCCTGCCTGAACTGCTGTTCATGATGCCCCTGGCTGTATCCTCGATCATTCTGGGTCTGGGCTACTTCTTTATTTCTTTCAGGTTTTCCAGTCCGGCTGTCAATCGTGTACTTATCGTGTGCGCCCACACGGTTATTGTCCTGCCGTTCATTCTTCGGTCCATTCTTCCCTCAGTGCAGCATCTCCACGGTTCGTGTTCTGCCGCTGCCATGCTTCTCGGTGCCGGACCAGTCCGTACATTTTTCACCATTGAACTGCCCGTACTGAAAAGTTCCATCATATCCGGGGCGATCTTCGGGGCGGCTATCTCCCTGGGCGAAATGAATGCCACGCTGATGCTGGCCGGGGAGAATACGCTGACGATACCGCTGCTGCTCTACCGTCTGATAGGATCCTATCAATTTTATGCTGCCTGCGCCGTCGGTACGCTGCTGATGCTCCTGTGTACCGGCCTGTTTGTACTGTTTGAACTGCTTCGGGAGAATGTATGACAGTTAATCATGATATTGGCCTGTACGTCAAAAACATTAAGAAATTGTACCCCGAATTCTTGTTAGAGGTAAGTTTTACTGTGGAACCCGGGGAGTTTGTCTCTCTCATCGGCCCTTCAGGGTGCGGTAAGTCGACCACGCTTTCGCTGATTTCCGGTCTTCTTCCTGCTGACGAGGGAACCATCGTGCTCAACGGCATCAACCAGGGGGGAATCCCGGTTTGGAAGCGTTCGATCGGCATGGTGTTCCAGGACTATGCGCTTTTCCCCCATATGAATGTTGCAAAGAATATCGGGTACGGTCTACGGGTGAAAAGAAGGCCTGCTCAGGAAATCCGCAGCCGAACCGAGGAGCTGCTGAAGCTGGTGAACCTCAGGGGGTATGAAAACCGTCCTGTATCGCAGCTCTCCGGGGGTGAGCAGCAGAGGGTTGCGCTGATCAGGGCTCTCGCCGCGGGTCCTGATCTACTGCTGCTTGATGAGCCGCTCTCAGCTCTCGATGCCCAGCTGCGTAAAAGCCTGCGGAGAGAAATCCGCTCCATCCAGCGGAGGACCGGGGTGACTACCCTCTACGTTACCCATGATCAGGAGGAGGCGCTCGCAGTCAGTGACAGGATCATCATCATGCGTGACGGGAAGATAGAACAGTCGGGTACCCCTGAGGAGGTCTATCACCACCCGGCAACTCTGTTCGCGGCTGAGTTCTTCGGCAGGGCTTCCCTGATACCTGCGGTTCCCGGTCATATCAACGGGAAAACCAGCGATCTGATCATCCACGCCGCTCCCGCCGGCTCTCAGCATTCCGGCGGAATTTCTCTCCCGTTCCGCTGCGCCTGCGGCGATGAGGAGCCGCAGCGAACCGGACATCTGTTTTTCAGGCCGGAGACAGCAGAAATCATAGCGGCTCCGCATCCTGAATTTCTGCCTGACCGTGGCGGAAGGTACAACCTGTTTACTGATGCGGTGGTGCGGGATGCTGAGTATGCCGGTACAGGTTATTATATTGATGCGGTATGGAACGGCTGCCTGCTGACCGTATTCAGTCGCTTCAGGCTGCCGGACGGGAGCCGGATAACGGTGCAGGTTCCCAAGGATTCCTGCTGGTTCATCCCGAGTCCTCCGTGATGCTCTGGAAAGAACGTTCCTTGGGAAAAAGTAGAATTAGCTTGCCGCTTTCCGGTCTGCAGAGGTATAGTAAGGGTAATGACTGCAACGTTGAAACGAGCAGCTTCGATTGTTATGCTGCTGATTCTCACATCAGCTGCCTTTGCTGAGGCTTCAGGGAGCAGGCACGCTCTCTCTTTCGGACCTTCGCTCTATGTCACTCCTCTTCTCAGCGAGGAGGGCGATCTTACGCTGCTTAGGCAGCAGCGGTTTGAAGCCGGCTATACCTACGCCTTTTTTCCCAGCCGACAGGAGGATGCAGGCAATCTCAGCGTCCTCTTCGGAGCAGGGGTCCAGAAGACTCTGCCTGAGCAGATTAATGCGCTGCTGATGAGAAAGGGGTTCTGGACGGTCCATATTGATGCGGGAATCGTGCTGCATCTCTCCAATCACGTATCTCTGGAGTCCCTGCTGCTGCTCTCCCATTCGTTCTATCTGAACACCCGCACCTTTTTCTCCCACGCAGCGATCAAAGTCAGGCCTGAACTGCGATTGTTCGTTCCCTCCGATACAACGAGTTTTTTCCAGGGTATCGGGGTTTCACTGCCGCTGCTTTTCGATTTCAGGCGGGACACGCTTCCCGCCTTCTCTGCAGCAGCTGAGGTTTCAGTGCATATTCGCGGCAGGCAGCAGGAGCGGAGCAATAATGAAACACGCTGAAAAGGTCCTGATAAAAGTTCTTGCCGGATTGACTGTCACGCTTTTTGCAGCCGGCTGTTCTCTGCTCGAAGTTCCGGTGATACCGGAATACAGCGGCACGAAACGGGCGCTTGTCTACGGGGTTGCAGATTACGCGCTGGTGAATGATCTTACCTACACCTACCATGATGCCGTCGACATGGATAACTATCTCAGTCAGGCCGGATTTGAAGTGACGCTGCGCACAAACTCGGCGGTTACCAAAGCCCAAATCCTGCAGGATCTGCAGGATGCTGCCCTCACGGCATCGGAAGATGACCTGCTGATCTTTCACTTTTCCGGCCATGGAGACGGGTACCTGAGAAATTACTCCTCCTTCACGCTCAGCTCACCGTTTATCGAGGAGCCGCAGCAGTACGCGGGGCAGCCGGCCCTTATCCCAGACATAGCATCAAAGGACGGAAGTCAGCTTATCTACGCCGAGGAACTGCTTGAGATGCTGGCCCCAATTCCCGGAAAGAAGCTGCTGCTGCTTGACATCTGCCATGGAGGCGGGTTCGTCTACGATGACGGGATCACCGTTGACGGGCTGCCAAAGGACTACGAGTATCGGGATGAGGAGGAGAGCACACCGGCATTCCTGCGTGCCTGGGAGCAGTACCTCTCTTATGACGGAAAACCGGTCTATCCTGACATCTGGGTGATGACAAGCGCGGGAGCGCATGAGGAGGCCTGGGAGAGTTCTTCGGTACGTAACGGTTTTTTCACCTACTACCTGCTTGAGTCCCTGGGGTTTGATCATGAAGCGGGCACTGTGTCCCAAACTGTTCCCGCTGATGCTGACGGAAACAATCTGGTAACCGTCTCAGAGATCTATGCAGAAACATTCAGTCGGTTTCAGGATGGATACGACCTACACAATAATGATGAACCCTATTACCCCCACCTATCAGGCGGTTCGGATGATCTTATTCTGTTCCATCCGGGTGATTTGTCCCGCTGAGCAGCGTTCTGGGTCAGCGTGAGATCTCTCCTTTTCTCAGGGCATCGATTTCATCGCGCAGCAGGGCAGCCTGTTCGAACTCCAGCAGCTTGGCATGCTCAAGCATCTGCTGCTCAAGCACCTTGATCAGTTTCTTGCGCTCAGCCGGAATCAGAAGGTTGTAGCCCTGTTTGAGCAGGGCGATGTCCTGCTCCTGGATTTCGTGCTCCTCGCTCTTTTTCCTGACGAGGATATCCTGTACGGCCTTGGTAATCGATTTCGGTGTGATGTGGTGCTCACGGTTGTAGGCTTCCTGAATCGAGCGCCGCCTGTTTGTCTCCTCTATCGCTTCTTCCATGGCGTCCGAGACCCGGTCAGCGTACATGATCACCTCTCCGCGCACGTTCCGCGCCGCTCTCCCGATAGTCTGAATAAGCGAAGTAGCCGATCTGAGAAAACCAATTTTATCGGCATCCAGGATGGCGACCAGTGAGACCTCGGGCAGGTCAAGTCCCTCCCTGAGAAGGTTGATGCCGATGAGCACATCAAAATTGCCCGACCTGAGATCTTTGAGTATTTCCACCCGTTCAATTGTCTCAATTTCCGAATGAAGATACCGTACCCTGACCCCAACCCCGGCCAGGTAGTCGGTCAGATCTTCAGCCATCCGCTTGGTCAGGGTAGTTACGAGTACCCGCTCATTGCGGACCGTTCTCTTGTGCACTTCAGCGTAGAGATCCTCAATCTGTCCTGTAGTCGGCTTGACAGTTATCTTCGGGTCAAGCAGTCCGGTGGGGCGGATGAGCTGCTCTACGGTCTGCCGGGAATCCTCAGCTTCCTTCTTCCCTGGGGTAGCGGAGACGTAGATCACCTTGTCAACAATCTCTTTAAATTCAGCTATGAACAGCGGCCGGTTGTCGAGGGCTGAGGGCAGCCGGAACCCAAAGTTTACCAGATTGAGCTTCCGTGAACGGTCGCCCTCATACATGCCGCCGATCTGGGGCAGCGTAACGTGAGACTCATCAATAAATGTGAGAAAACTGCGGGGGAAATAATCGAGGAGAACCGCCGGGCGCTCTCCCTCCTTTCTCCCGCTGAGCGGGCGAGAGTAGTTCTCAATCCCGGAGCAGTAGCCCATCTCCTGCAGCATCTCCAGATCGTACTCGGTCCGGGTTTTTATTCTCTCCGCTTCGAGGAGTTTCCCCTCCCGGACAAAGGTTTCATACTGGGCTTCCATCTCTTCCCTGATAACTCCCACAGCCTGGCGTACCTGCTCTTCAGGAATGACGAAATGCTTGGCGGGATAGATGAGGATTCTCTCATAATCTTCTATCACCGCCCCGGTGAGCGGATCGAAACGGCTTATCCGTTCCACTTCATCCCAGGAAAGGATGATTCTTACAGCGTCCTTCATGTAGGCCGGAAATACTTCAATCGTATCGCCGCGAACACGAAACTTCCCGCGCTGGAGCACTGCATCGTTACGCTCGTACTGAATCCTGACGAGATCTTTGAGAAACATTCCGATGTTCAGGTGCTCATGCCTGCGGATACCAACCCGCATCTCGTTGAAAGCAACCGGGTTGCCCAGACCGTAAATACAGGAAACAGTCGCCACGACAATGACATCCTGCCGTTCCATGAGAGCAGAGGTTGCAGACAGACGCAGTCGTTCGATCTCCTCATTGATGGACGCGTCCTTTTCAATGTAGAGGTCCTTGGAGGGAACGTAGGCTTCCGGCTGATAGTAGTCGTAGTAGGAAACGAAGTATTCAACAGCATTATCGGGAAAATAGCTTTGGAATTCACGATAGAGCTGCGCCGCGAGGGTTTTGTTGTGGGACAGGACCAGAGTCGGAAGCTGCACTTCCTCGATGATCTTGGCCATAGTGAAGGTTTTACCCGATCCGGTAACGCCTTTGAGCGTCTGAACGTCAAATCCTGATTTAAGAATACCGTCACGCAGGGCTTTGATCGCCTCGCCCTGGTCTCCGGCAGGCTCATATGCTGAAACTACTTTGAACGCACCCACTGATTCAATCCCACACGTACTGGACTGGTCTGGAAGTCAGTTCCACCGGCAGGGCTACCTTCTGCCCATTTCTAATAACCACCACCTCCACGACATCACCCGGTTTCTTGTCCTCGAGGGCACTGAACAGATCGGCAAAATCCTCCACGGTCATGCCGTCAGCTCCCACGATGATGTCACCACCGAGGTTAATAATCGCCGTTCCGTAGCGTACCTGCTCATCACCCCCGCGGATACCGGCAGCAGCTGCCTTGCTCCCCGCTTCTACCTTTGAGACGAGGATTCCGGTTTTTACCGGCAATCCTGCATACTCGGAAATCCGTTCATCGAGCTGGACCGGAAACAGGTCCAGCCAGCCTCGTACGACCCGTCCATTTTCAATCAGCTCGGGAACTACCCGTTTGATCGTGTCGATAGGGACGGCAAACCCAATTCCGACCGAAGCTCCAGTTGTAGAGTGAATGGATGAGTTTATCCCTATCAGAAGTCCGCGGGAATCAAGCAGCGGACCGCCTGAGTTGCCGGGATTAATCGAAGCGTCAGTCTGAATCATATTGAGAATGACAATATCGGATTCGGTGCGAAGCGGACGACCGAGACCTGAAATAATCCCGGTCGTCAGGGTTCTGTCATATCCGAAAGGATTGCCGATGGCAAGTACTTTCTGGCCCACCTTGAGGTCTGCTGAGGAGCCGAAGGTGAAGGGCGTCACATCCAGTTCTTCTTCGGGTTCTATCTTGACGATGGCCAGATCGTTCTCACGGTCACGCCCGATCACCTTCCCGTTGTAGCTGGAGCCGTTGTAGAGACTGACTATTACTTCGCTGACCCCATCGATGACGTGAAAATTGGTCAGAATATGGCCTTTATTATCGAGAATGATCCCCGACCCGGTTCCCGACTCGGGAACCGCGCCAAGAATG
>CAYSRK010000331.1:0-5441 GCA_964433385.1 uncultured Spirochaetales bacterium | reverse complement strand
AGGGGAAGAGGTGAATAGATGATTGAACTGCTGGCAAGTCGAAGAAGTATCCGTTCTTTCAGCCCAAAGGAGGTTTCCTCGTCGCAGATTGATGCCCTGGTTCACGCGGCGCTGCTCTCCGCTTCTTCCCGGGCGCTGCGGCCCTGGGAGATTATTGCAGTGACCGACAGAGACCTGCTGCGGGAGCTGTCACAGGCTAAGGCTCACGGTTCGGCGCTGCTGAACGGAGCGCCGCTTGGTTTCGTAGTGCTCGGCCTGCCTGATATAAGCGACGTCTGGATTGAGGATGCCTCGATAGTTGCCTCAAATCTCCTGCTGGAAGCGCACAGTCTGGGCCTGGGAGCCTGCTGGGTTCAGATTCGCGGCCGCATGACTTCTGAGGGAAGCAGCAGTGAGGCTGCGGTGAGAAGGATTCTTGAAGTGCCCGACTCACGTAGCGTTGAGGCCATTGTCGCCGCAGGATACCCTGCGGAAAAGAAGAGCGGGTACGCCCGGGAAGATCTTCACTGGGAGAAGGTCCGCAGCAACAGCTGGAACATCCTCTGGGAGAGCAGTCTCTGAGCTGAGGTCTGCCGGTTACCCTGATGCCTGGCGCCCGCACCAGTCAAACCCGATCAGGATCGTTGCCAGGTTCGGGTCATCCGGCAGTCCGTATTTCCTCCGCAGGAGTTTGTCCGCACGTGCCGACGGGCTGACTGAGCCGACCCGGCAGATGCCGAACTGCGCCTCGTTTTTTTCGAGTTCCGGGAATCCGATTTCAGGCAGGAGCAGAACTACGGGTCCCCTCGGCGTGCGTTTTCTGCGCTCGGGGTAGAGCACGAAATCTTTCTGCAGTTCGATAACCTGCTCCCCGTCTCCGCCGCTGCCGCCGGGGGTGAGCTCTCCGTCGCGATAGATTCGTTCCTCTGCGATAATGCAGTACCATCTGCCGGCTTTGAACAAACAATGCTCTCGGGGCAGTTCTGCCGGGTTCTCAAGGGGTTCAACCATGTAGAGCGAGGGGGAGGGGGGCGGGCGGAAGGTGCTGTCCTTCAGCAGCAGGATAACCTGCTCCCGGGCGAGCACCTCCTGTATACCCTGCGGATCGAGCGGGATTAGCTGGGTTTCCGCATCAGCCGCTTCCGCCTGCAGTATCTCGGGGATATCATCTGCGCGCACGCTCAGGGTCTGGACGGCCCCGGCGAGTGATCCCACTGCGTTAAGGATGGTATCAAGTATTTCTGTCATAGGAAATTGTGTATCCTGTTACGGAAGATTCTGTCAAGGGGGAGCAGCACATGCTCAGGGAAAGCATTGATTTATCCCGATATATGTGTTTTAATACGATAAGTAATTCTATATTCCAGAATTTCATACATCTGCTGTAAAGGAAAAGCTTCATATTGAGCCGTACAGTGCGCATACGTGAAAAGATCATCAGCTTCTGCCTGTTCCTTGCTGTCTGCAGTATGGCGGCGTTACAGGCTCAGGAGCAGGCTCCCCTGGTTATAGGCGAGGTTGTGCTCGACATAGAGGGGAAAACCCGCGAACATATTCTCCTCCAGGAACTGGATCTGGTTCCCTATGAGGAGCAGTTCGCCACCCTTGATGACCTGAAGCGGAGGGCCGAGGAGCGTAAGCAGTTTCTCTTCAATAAACGGATCTTCGAATCGGTCGAGGCTGATGTGCTCCCCACGGATGATCCGTCAGTCTACAGGGTGGTCTTTGACATCGTTGACGGCAGCACGTTTCTTCCTATCCCGGTAGGCAAGTACGATTCCAACTACGGGGCCAAGCTGGGGGTCAAACTCTACGATACGAACCTCTTCGGGCTTCTCTCCAACCTCTACATAGACACCAGCATCAGGCAGCTGAATGTAACTGCGGTGGATGAGTTCAACATTCTATCCATCGTCAATCTCAGCGATCTGCCCATCTTCAGTCACCGGTTTGATCTCAGCATGACCCTCAACATAAACAGTGTCGGCGGGGTGCTGCAGAACGGAACATTTACCGGAGCGTTGACCTGGGATGACATCTTTTTCAACGGCCAGGCTCTCGGCTTCTTTTCCAATCTTACGCTCAAACAGTACTCCTCCACGGATATCAGCATCTGGGGCGATCCGAACCTCAACGCCGGGTTCAATTGGCGAGGCATTCCCGCAGCCGGGGAGACCTTCGACATCAGGTTCAACACCAACCTGCAGAAAACCGGAACAAGCTGGGACAACCCGAATCTCACCTTTACCACCCGGGTTTCGACGACGGCGCTGAAGATGGCGCAGAGAACTGTCCCCACCTACATAGAACATATCTACGCCTTCAGGACTCTGGACGGTGAGATGACCTCACACAAGATCAGCACCGGAGCCTCGCAGGCGTTTTCCCTGCCGCTCGGTATTACCTACAGCCTGGGGGCGAACCTTCTGACCGACCATACCCAGAGCCTCTTTGACGAGATCGATCTATCTACAAGCCACAGTTTCTCCCGTGGACGGATAAACTGGAACGACAATTACCGGGAGGGGGACTCCACGAGTATCACGTTCTCCACCCTGATGCCGGTAGACAGCGGTATCTCGGCCATGACGGAGGATTTTTCCACGCATCTGATAGTCAGAAGCACGCTCTTCGGGCTCTTCCGGGATCGGCTGAATCTCAGTGCCCGCCTGACCGGCTTTGCAGCAACGAATGCCGCGAAGTACTTCCCGGTTACCCCGGGGGAGTATATGCGCGGTATCCTGGACCGCAACCTCCCGAACACCTCTGGATATGCCGGACTCACCATTAACACCAATTTCACCTTCAAATTCTTTGATTTCACCATCTATATATTCAACCGCAGCCCAGACGGAGACCTCCTGCTTTCCCCCTTTCTTGATGCGGCCTTCTTTGACACCACTCCGATCGGGGACGGTTCCGGGCTGAACTGGGCCCGTTTCTCCGGGGGGTTGGAGATGTACATCATCTTTGACAGCTACCGCAGCTTTCCGTTCTGCGCCACCGTCGGGTTTGACCTGGAGAACTTTGCATCGTTTGTCGAGGGGAATATCAAATTCAAGGAAATCGAGTTTGAGATCGTCCTCTCCCTCTCCATGTTCTACTGAGAAGGCAGCAGGTGTTCTAGACCTCGAGGTAGTAGGTATCGGGATGCTCGGGGTCGAAGCACTCGCTCGCCCACATGAGGGCTACCATATCATCCTCTCCGAGGTTTTCGATGTTGTGCGTGTACCCGGGAGGAATGTCGATGACTTCGAGCTTTCTGCCGCTGACACGGCAGGTATGCACTTCATCCGAATCGATCCTGCGCAGGCGAATGACCCCTTCCCCGCTTACCACGAGAAACTTCTCATTCTTTGTATGGTGCCAATGGTTGCCCTTCGTTACCCCGGGTCTGCTTCGATTGACGGAAAACTGGCCTCGTTCGGGGGTCCTGATAAATTCAGCGAAGAATCCCCGTTCGTCACTGTGCTGCAGCAGCGGTCTGCTGAATTTCTGCGGAGGGAGATAGCTCAGATAGGTGCTGTAGAGTTTGCGTACCAGCGGGTCGGATACATCCGGGAGGCTGAGGTCTGCGCGGTTGTCGCGGAACGAACGCAGAAGCCGGGCAATCTCCCCGAGGGGTATCGTGTGGACGACCGGTACCGTGTAATAGCCCTCCGGTTCTCCCGGAGCGGCCGTTTCCCGACCCTGGAGGGCGCCGATCAGTTCCCCGACGACGTCGTCAATGTATACCAGCTGCATCACCGCCTGCGGGTCGTTGATCTGAATCGGCAGGTCGGAAGCGATATTGTGACAGAAGGTCGCTACTGCGCTGTTGTAGTTGGGCCTGCACCACTTGCCGAAAATATTCGGGAAGCGGTAGATGAAGATCCTGCTTCCGCTGCGGTTTCCGTAGTCGAGGAGCAGCTTCTCGCCGGCCCGTTTGCTCTCCCCGTAGGGGTTGCTGAGAGCAGCCTGGATTGAGGAGGAGAGAACCACCGGGCTGCGGTTTCCGTGCCGGGTGAGAGTATCAAGCAGAGTGGAGGTAAAACCGAAGTTCCCCCTCATGAACTCCTCGGGATCCTTCGGCCGGTTCACCCCCGCAAGGTGGTAGATAAAATCAGCCTCCCGGCAGTAGGTATCGAGCAGACTCGTATCCGTGTCGATATCATAGAGCAGCAGGTCGGTCAGGCCGCGGTTGCGAAGCTCAGCGGTAAGATTTTTTCCCACAAAACCCTGAGCACCGGTAATCAGAATTTTCATCCGCGCGCTCCTCTGCTGTTCCAGGCTGCAAGCTCATCCCGCACATATGCAAGGCTCAGCAGCTTCTCCTTGATCTGCTCCACGGTAAGCTGAACCGTATTGTGGGAGTTGTACTCCTGCTCCGTGCTGAGCTCCTGCTCGCCTTCGATAAAGTACTTGTCATAGTTGAGGTCACGGGTATCAGCCGGGACGCGGAAGAAATTCCCCATATCCTGGGCGACAAGGTGCTCCTCACGGGTAAGGAGGGTCTCATAGAGTTTCTCACCATGGCGGGTGCCGATTATTCTGATTTCATTATCCGCCGCGAACAGTTCCTTAACTGCCTGGGCAAGGTCTCCGATTGTGGAGGCGGGGGCTTTCTGCACCATGATATCCCCTGCCTTGGCGTTCTGGAAGGCAAAGACCACCAGTTCAACAGCCTCGTCAAGGCTCATGAGAAAGCGGGTCATGTACGGATTCGTGACGGTCAGCGGCAGTCCGTCCTTGATCTGCTGAATAAACAGCGGTATGACCGAACCGCGGGAGGCCATGACATTGCCGTACCGGGTTCCGCAGATCAGCGTCTCTTCGGGGTCCGCTACCCGGGATTTGGCGATGAAGACCTTTTCCATCATAGCTTTGGAGATGCCCATGGCATTGATAGGGTAGGCGGCTTTGTCAGTGGAGAGGCAGACGACCTTCTTTACCCCCGTCTCGATGGCGGCGCTGAGCACGTTGTCGGTCCCGATGACATTGGTCTTTACCGCCTCGAGGGGAAAAAACTCGCAGGAGGGAACCTGTTTCAGGGCTGCAGCCTGAAAGACATAGTCGACTCCGTACATCGCATTCTTCACGCTTTCCAGGTCACGCACGTTTCCGATGTAAAACTTGAGCTTGTCGTTGCGGTAGAAGCGGCGCATGTCGTCCTGCTTCTTCTCATCGCGGGAAAATATTCTGATCTCTTTGATATCGGTTTTCAGGAAACGGTTGAGCACAGCGTTTCCGAACGAACCGGTGCCCCCGGTTATGAGCAGTTTCTTTCCGTTGAACATAGCATCTCCCTCTCGTTTGCTTTCAAGACAAGAACATCGTGAGTATAGCGGAAATTACAGGGTCGGGCAACGGATACCGTCTGAATCCGCATCCTGCAGCGGGTATTCACACCGGTAAGTTTTCCGGCACAAGGGGTAATCATCGGCCTTTTAATTTGTTATAATAAGCGAAGCTTTATTCCGGAA
>CAYSRK010000330.1:0-15674 GCA_964433385.1 uncultured Spirochaetales bacterium | reverse complement strand
CTCAGGTATAGCTGTTCTGCGCTATGATGACCGGGGAGTGGGGGGCTCGGGGGGAGAGGTGCAGCAGGCAACCTCGTACGATTTTTTCCTCGACGCGGTATCCGCCCTTGATTACCTCGCCGGGCAGTCTGAGATAGACGATGATAGTCTGGGCGTGATCGGCCACAGCGAGGGGGGTCTGATCGCCGCCATGCTCGCCGCCGATTACCCGGAGCTTGACTGGGCTGTCCTTCTCGCCGCCCCCGGCATGCCCGGAGATCAGCTGCTTACAGCCCAGAACGAGGCAATCATGCGCTCCTCGGGGTACAGCGAACAGCAGATCGGGGTAAGCAGGAAGACAAATGAACTCGTCTACTCGATTGCCGTCGGGGAAGAGCGCACCGCTGAGAAGGAGCGCAGGATAATCCGTGAACTCGTCCGGGCGGGTGTTCCCCGCTCAGAAGCTCAGCAGCAGGCCGGTACGCTCCTTATTCCCTGGATGGTTTATTATCTCAGGAGCGACCCTGCATCCTACCTGGAGCGGGTTACCATCCCGGTGCTTGCGCTCAACGGGACAAAGGACCTGCAGGTCCCGGCTGAAGAGAACCTGAGACTGATAGATGAGGCCTTACAGCGGGCAGGTAACGATGACGTTACTGCAGCAGCCCTGGAAAACCTCAATCACCTGTTTCAGCCGGCTGAGACCGGTCTGGTTGGTGAGTACGCCCTGATCGAAACCACGTTTGACCCCGCTGCTCTTACTTTCATACGTGACTGGATACTTGAACGCTATGCTCAATAGAAACCGACAGGCTCTAATATTTACATTCATTACAAATGTTGTTATATTCTTCTACTGATGCGTCTGTCTGCCTGTACCTGTGTCAGCATCCCCTCAGCGGGGAGCTCAGGGAGTAAAATGCTCGCTGCATAGTGCTTTTTACGTGCCTATGCACTGTTATGTATGTCCAGACGGTAAGGCTGAAACTGTTTCTGCCGCCTTCCTCCATGGAGTCGGGCAGCCTGCGCTGCTCTCCTGATCACTGAACCACCCTCACCTGAGAGCATCAAAGGGTGAAATCAGACAGCGTATGCGTTCGGAGGCCTGTATGTCTCTCTCTGATGAAATTCTGTTGGAACTCTACTACGGTATGAAGCAGACTCGCCTGTTTGAGGAGACTGCCGCCAGGCTCTTCTCCCTCGGAAAGGTTCACGGAACCGCCCACTTCTGTGTTGGAGAGGAGGCGGTGGGAATCGGGGTAGGCCGCGCTCTGCAGAAGGAGGACTACATCCTCCAGACCCACCGAGGCCACGGGCAGGCGATCGGCAAGGGCATGGACATTAAGGAGATGATGGCTGAGTTTCTCGGGAAAAAAACCGGGTGCTGCAAAGGCTACGGCGGCTGCATGCATATTGCCGATTTTTCCGTCGGCAGTCTCGGCGCCAACGGCATTGTCGGAGGAGGGCTTTCTCTCGCTGTCGGAGCGGCTCTCTCCCAGCAGTATCAGGGCAAACAGCAGGTGACCGTCTGTTTCTTCGGCGATGGCGCGACGAATCAGGGGATCTTTCACGAGTCACTGAACCTTGCCTCGGTCTGGAAGCTTCCGGTCATCTTCGTCTGCACAAACAATCTCTACGGCATGTCGACTCACGTTTCAAAAGCTATGAATATCGATGATATATCTATCAGGGCTGTGTCTTACAATATACCGGGAAACACGTTCGACGGTAACGACGTGATCTCTGTCTACACCGAAACGCGTAAGGCCAGAGAGTACGTTCTCGCCAACGGACCGGTCCTGATGGTGCTCAATACCTACCGCTGGATGGGCCACTCAAAGAGCGATTCCCAGGTCTATCGGACCAGGGAGGAGGTGGAAGAGTGGAAACGGCGGGATCCGATTAAACGGCTGCGGGAAACGCTCCTCGGTGAACGCGGCATACCCCAGAAGCGGCTTGACGCACTCGACGCTGCCGCTGCCGATGAAATTGATCAGGCGCTGGCATACGCCGAGATGAGCCCTGAACCGCTTCTCGATGAACTTGCGTCTGACGTATATGCCGACTGAGTGAGGTAAGGTGCAGTATGAGAGAAATAACCTACGCTGAGGCGATTCGGGAAGCGCTTTGTGAAGAGATGCGCCGGGACTCCCGGGTAATCTTCATGGGTGAGGATATCGGGGTCTACGGAGGAGCGTTCGGTGTCTCTCGAGGTCTTATTGAAGAGTTTGGCGAGAGCCGGGTGAGAGACACCCCGATTTCCGAAGCTGTCTTAGTCGGCGCTGCTGCCGGGGCTGCCATGACCGGCCTGCGGCCGGTCGCTGAGCTTATGTTCAGCGATTTCATGACGCTTGCCATGGATCAGCTGGTTAACCAGGCTGCCAAGAACCGGTTCCAGTTCGGGGCTCAGGCGGCGGTACCCATGGTATTGCGGATGCCCGAAGGGTCAGGAACCGGAGCTGCCGGGCAGCACTCCCAGAGTCTTGAGGCCTGGTGCTGCCATGTCCCGGGACTGAAGGTCGTAGCCCCCTCAACCCCGTACGATGCGAAGGGACTGCTGAAGGCAGCGGTGAGGGACAACAATCCTGTCGTCTTTTTTGAGCAGAAACTGCTCTATCGTACCGTCGGGCCGGTTCCGGGACCTGACCTCTCCGAGGACCACATCGTTCCCATCGGAAAGGCGGACACGAAGCGGACGGGGCGGGATCTCTCGATAATCACCTACGGAAGGATGGTTACAGAGAGTCTCAAGGCGGCTGAACAGCTCGCGGGGATCGGTATTGAGGCAGAGATTCTTGACCTCCGTACCCTTGTTCCTCTCGACCGGGAGGCGGTCATCGCCTCCGCAAAAAAAACAGGCAGGGTTCTCATTGTTCACGAAGCGGTGAAGACCGGGGGATACGGCGGGGAGATAGCGGCCGTTATTGCTGATTCCCCGGCCTTCTTCTACCTGGATGCCCCGATTAAACGGCTGTGCGGCATGGATGTGCCGATTCCCTACAATCCCGGACTCGAAGCTGGTGTTGTTCCCTCCTCAGGCTCCATCTATGCGGCTGCTCTTGATCTGATGGAGCAGCGCAATGCGATAACAGGCGGACCAAACCATGGCTGAACCGATTATTATGCCGAAGGCGGGTATGCTTATGCATACCGGTACGATTATCGAATGGTACGTTACCGAAGGTGCTTCCGTACGCAAGGGAGATCCGGTCGCCCATATTGAAACCGATAAAGCTACCATGAACATTGAGGCTGAAACCGGGGGAACGGTGCTGAAGATTCTGCACAGCAGCAAAGACGTGGTCCCCGTTACCCGGCCGATAGCCTGGATCGGCACTCCTGGTGAGACCGTTCCCGAATCATACAGTTTTTCTTCCATTGTACCGGTAAACCTCAATCTTGCCGTACCGCTGAAAATACCCGGCAGTGAGGATGAAAGCAGCGGTCCCGTACCCCTGAACAGAACCCACGCCCCGCAAAAAAATGCGGCTTCTGTTTCAGGAGGGGTGCCTCAGCCCCGACTGCCGAAGTCCGGAGACAGAATCGCGGCAACCCCGGCTGCCCGGAGAATCAGCAGGGAGCTCGGAATTCCCCTTGAATCGGTGGTTCCCTCCGGCCGCAGTGCACAGGTGCTCTCTTCGGACGTGCTTTACGCCGCCCGGAAACTTTCCGCTCAGGATTCGTTTCTCCCCTTCATTGAAGAGGGGGACAGCTTTCTTCCCCTCAGCTCGGTTCAGAAATCGATGGCTGACCACCTGATGTTGAGCGTCCAGTCCATTCCTTACACCAGCTGTACGGTGGAGGTCGATGTGACGGATCTGCTGGAAAGCCGTCGCCGGATTGCGGAAGAGGGGACAAAAATTACCATCAACGCCTTTGCCCTGGCTGCCCTGGCTGCGGGACTTACCGTCCACCGCCGGTTCAATTCGCAGTATGACCGGGACAGGCTGGTCATTAAGGGGGCTGTGAATATCGGGATAGCTGTTTCCACCCCGAGAGGCCTGGTGGTTCCGGTGCTCAAACATGCCGACAGGCTTTCACTCGTGGAAATTTCCACCCAGGCGGAGGAGCTTGCCAGGGCGGTCAACTCCAATACTGCCGGACCGGAACTGCTGGAGGGAGCAACAATCACGCTCTCCAACCTCGGCTCCTACGGAATAACGGAGTTTGTTCCGCTGATTAACCCTCCGCAGTCAGCGATCCTCGGAGCAGGATGTGTCAGGCAGCTCTTTCTGCCCGACAGCGAAGGCAGGCCTCAGCTGCGGAGCATCATGTCCCTCACCTTGACCTATGACCACCGTGTCGGCGGGGGAGCCGATGCTGCCCAGCTGCTTGCAGCTGTCCGAAATGAGCTTGAACACCCGCAGCACATTCTCAAGGTTCGGCAGCAGGTCTCAGCCTGATCGGCAGCAGTCCCCTCAGAACGTCTTTTTTTCTTGCCTCCGGGTCCGATGAGTCAGTATGTTGTACTCACGCCCTACTGCTCCGGTATGGAGCATGGGCGATACGCTATTGCCAGGAGGCAGCCATGAAAAAAGCAGTGTATACCGTTCTCCTTTTACTGATGATTCCCGTGATGTCGCTTGCAGCGTCAGGCGGCGGGGAGGATCCGGTGCAGGCCGACGGGGATCCGACTTCAGTAACGGCGGAAAATTTCAGACTTTCCTGGGAGACGGAGGAAGAGCAGATCATCTTCACCTTTTCAGCCGCCACGACTGGCTGGATATCGGTGGGTTTTAACCCTTCCCGGGTTATGAAGGATGCGCAGTACGTAATCGGATACGTGAGCGGCGGGACAGCATCAGTACGGGACGACTTCGGCACGGGAACTTTTTCCCACGGTCCGGATACGGACCTCGGGGGGACTGATGATGTACAGCTCGTATCAGCCCGTGAGGCCGATGGATGGACCGAGATTGTCTTCGCCCTGCCGATTGACTCGGGAGATGCCTACGACACCGTTCTGACACCGGGAGAGACGCATAAAGTCCTCATAGCCTACGGCCCCGATGATCGGGACGATTTTACCACGAAGCACCGGTTTAAAACTTCGTTTGAAGCTGTTCTGTAATTCCGGGGTCCTGCGCGGTTGCACAGCTGCACCAGGACCTGTATGATGAACAGCGCATGAAACACATCTACCATACACCGGTCTTTGAAAACATCTCGGAAGAGAAGCGTAAAGCCGTCCTTGAAGCCGCCTCGGCTGAATTTGCCGAGCTCGGCTATAATGCCGCAAATATTAACATCATTGCCAGAAAAGCAGGCGTAAGCATAGGTTCGCTCTACAAGTACTTCTCGACAAAGGAAAACCTCTTTCTAGCCGTAGCCGGCCACAGTGTCTCATTCCTCTCGGGTATTCTCGATGCGATCCTTGACAGGAAAGAAGCCGATTTCTTCGACAGAGTAGAGCAGATTATCCGGATGATCCAGAAACATGCCCGGGAACAGTCGGTGCTGGTAAACCTCTACAATGAAATTACCACCGAAGGAAACCGGGAACTGGTCAGCCGCCTCTCCTACCAGATGGAATCGGTCTCCGCCTCCTGCTACGAGAAACTGATCACTCAGGGAAAAGCTGACGGCTCACTGCCGCTGGACATTGATTCCGCAATATTCTCCTTTCACCTCGACAACCTCTTCATTGCCCTTCAGTTCTCCTACGCTTCGGAGTACTACAGGGAGCGGATGAAGGTCTTCCTGGGTCAGGAGCTGGCTGATGACGATGAGAGCATCGTTTCAGCTACGATGCAGTTCATCAGAAGAGCTTTTTCCAGAGCGTAATGGTGTGGTGCCTATACCCGCCGCTTGACACTCCAGGAGAGCTGCGGGTATAGTCGTGGCAGGGGTGGGGAGTGAGTGCTCACTTACCGCACCTTGGAATCCGTGCCCGGGAAGCGTTTATCCTGCAGCAGTCCCCCATTACCTGCAGCAGGATGTACTACGCAAACCTTCCCGGCTGCGGATTTTTTTTATTCAGAGAATACAGAACAGGCTGCCCGCCTGAGACGGACAGCCTGCAATGCATCAATAAGACAGATAACCTGTTAAGCTGCTGCTACATCAGGTCACCAAGTTTCTTAAAGAATTCGTTTCGCCTCACCGCGTCAGCCTTGGCCAGATCGAACAGCTCATCAGCGTGGTCGGGGTTGGTCTTGTAGAGAGAACTGTAGCGAACCTCTCCCTTGATAAAGTCGAAGAAATCACCCTTCGGTTCTTTCGCATCCCAGGTGAACCGTTTTCCGTCAGCTGCAGCGGGATTGTACCGATACAGCGGCCAGTAACCGCATTCAACGGCAAGCTTCTCCTCCACCTGCGACTTTGACATATCGATGCCGTGGTTGATACAGGGGGAGTAGGCGAAGACAATCGAGGGACCCTTGAAATTAACCGCTTCCATAAGCGCCTTCTGGGCATGGTTGCGGTTTGCACCGAGCGCTATGGATGCAACATAGGTGTTGCCGTAGCTCATGCACATAAAGCCCATATTCTTCTTGCCCTGAGTCATACCCGCACTGGCAAACTTCGCCACCGCACCGATAGGAGTCGATTTAGAAGCCTGTCCGCCGGTATTCGAGTATACCTCGGTATCGAGAACCAGGATATTCACATCCCGGCCGGAGGCGATGACATGGTCAAGTCCGCCGTAGCCGATATCGTACGCCCAACCGTCACCCCCTATTATCCAGACGCTCTTATCCACGAAGTAGTCTTTCAGCTCAGCAATCTTGGCCAGCACCGCCTTCGCCTCACCTTCTGCCGCTGCAAGGGCTCCGTCGAGAGCAGCCGCCACATTGCGCTGCGCCCTGATTCCGGCTTCAGCAGTATCGTCCCACAGATCAAGGCTGGCCTTGAGGGCTTCGGTCAGCTCCGGGGTGGTCCCCAGCTCAAGAATCCGTTCCGCTTTCTTCCGCAGGAGGACCCGGTTGCTGTCGATAGCCAGCCTCATACCGAAACCATATTCAGCGTTGTCTTCAAAGAGGGAGTTGCCCCATGCCGGTCCCCTGCCGTCCTTGCGGGTACAGTAAGGAATAGTCGGGAAAGTTCCGCCGTAGATTGACGAACACCCGGTGGCATTGGCAGCGACAATCCGTTCACCGCAGATCTGGGAAACCAGCTTCACGTAGGGAGTTTCCCCGCAGCCGGCGCAGGCCCCGGAGAATTCAAACAGCGGTTTCTTGAACTGCATGCCTTTGAGTGTAGTCTCAGAAATTCCGTCAAGCACATCATCCTCAAGGGCGTCGAAGAACGCAGCCCGGTCAACCTGTCCGTCTGCCCGCTCAATATCGAGCGTGCTGAAGACAAGCGCCTTCTCCTTTGCAGGACAGGTCTCGACACAGACGCCGCACCCCTGACAGTCCTCGGTATAGACCTGAATACGGTACTTCAGGTCACGATCGTTCTTCGTATTTGATTTGAGTACGGCAAACCCTTCCGGAGCATGTTCGAGGTCTTTGGGATCGATCTGCTTTGCCCGGATGGCGGCATGGGGACAGGACTGAACGCACTGGTTGCACTGAATGCAGTTATCCATAACCCAGTGCGGAACCCTCGGGGCGACTCCGCGCTTCTCAAGCTTGGCGGTGCCGACCGGGAGCGTGCCGTCAAAACTCATCCCGGATACGGGAATATCATCACCTTTGAGATGCATGATCGGTTCAACGATCGATTTTGCAAACTCATCGGCATCCTCAGGAATAAGGCGGGGAGGAACGAAGGAACGGGAAATTTCAGAAGGCAGGGCAACCTCCTGCAGAGCCTCGGAGGCTGCATCCACCGCAGCCCAGTTCATCTTGACCACGGCCTCGCCCTTGTTGCCGAATGTCTTCTTGATAGCGCTCTTAATAAGGGTGATCGCTTCTTCTTCGGGCAGCACGCCGGAGATCTTGAAAAATGCCGCCTGCATCACGGTATTGATCCTGGCAGCTCCGAGTCCTACCTCTTCGGCAATCTTCACTGCGTTGATATTGAAGAACCTGATCTTGCGGTCGATCATAAGCTGCTGATCGTCACGGGTCAGGTGTTCAAACACTTCACTCGAATCGATCTCCGAGTTGAGGAGGAACACCCCGCCCATCTTAAGCGGCTCCAGCATATCATAGCGGCCGAGGTAGGCCGGGTTGTGACAGGCGACAAAATCCGCATGCTCCACAAGCCAGGGCATGTTAACCGAGCTCTTGCCGAACCGGAGGTGCGAGGTGGTAATACCGCCCGACTTCTTTGAATCGTAGACGAAATAGGCCTGCGCGTTCATATCGGTATTCTCACCGATGATCTTGATGGAGTTCTTGTTGGCGCCGACTGTACCGTCGGAACCAAGGCCCCAGAAGATGCAGGAGACCAGATCCTTGGGGGAGACATCAACATTCTCATGTACCGCAATCGACCTGTGGGTAACGTCATCGTTGATGCCGACGGTGAATCCGTGAAAGCCTCCCCCGTCAAGGTGGTCAAAGACCGCTTTTACATGGGAGGGGGTGAACTCCTTGCTCGAAAGACCGTAGCGTCCTCCGATTACCTTGATCCCGCCCCTTCCGGCTGAAAACAGTGCGGCCACGGTATCGAGATAGAGCGGTTCTCCGATTGAACCCGGCTCCTTCGTACGGTCGAGGACGGCAATACTTTTCACCGATTCGGGAATTGCCTCCACAAAGTCGGAGATCGAGAATGGACGGTAGAGCCGGACTTTCAGCAGGCCGGTTTTCTCACCGCGGGCATTGAGGTACTCCACGGTCTTCTCGACCGTATCGCACGCCGAGCCCATGGCAATGATTATTTTTTCAGCGTTCGGATCGCCGACATAGTCGAAGAGACGGTACTGCCGGCCGATAACCTTCGCGACCTTGTCCATGTACTCCTGGACCAGGGCGGGAACTGCATCGTAGTAGGCGTTCACCGTCTCACGGCCCTGAAAGTAGACATCAGGATTCTGCGCAGCAACTTTGATAAACGGCTTTTCAGGACGCATTGCACGGTCGCGGAACCGTTCGATGTATTCTGGTTCAATCAGCTGGGCAATATCGTCGTAGGAGATCTCTTCAACCTTCTGCACCTCATGGGAGGTCCTGAAACCGTCAAAAAAGCTCAGGAAGGGAACCTGCGCCTTGAGCGTTGCCAGGTGGGCAACCAGGGCCAGATCCATGGTCTCCTGAATGGAAGAGGCGGCAGTCATGGCAAACCCGGTATTCCTGGTGGACATGACGTCAGAGTGGTCACCGAAGATTGAGAGTGACTGCGCAGCCAGAGAGCGGGCTGATACGTGAAAAACGGTCGGGAGCATCTCACCGGCGATCTTATGCATGTTCGGGATCATCAGCAGCAGCCCCTGTGAGGCGGTGAAGGTCGTTGTCAGTGCTCCGGCGCTGAGTGAACCATGCACTGCTCCGGCCGCTCCGGCTTCAGACTGCATCTCCACGACATCAACTTTCTTGCCGAACACATTCTCCCTTCCCGTGCTGGCCCAGGAATCGGAATACTCTCCCATTGGGGAAGAGGGGGTGATAGGATAAATTGCCGCAACCTCGCTGAACGCATAGGCTACATGCGCGGCTGCAGAATTCCCATCAATAGTAACCTTTCTTTTGTTACCCATAGTGAAACACTCCATAAAATTTTGTTTTCTTTCTCCGGGCGGGCAGTGCTGAAAACCGGCGGCGGAAAGAACGCCGCAGTCTGCTGTGTTTCGAAGGGAACGGACAGCCCCGCCGTTTACAGATATTGAATAATAATGCCGTTAAGACAGTATATCGATAAACACGCCGGAGACCCGCGGCTGCTGTTCATGACAGACATGCACCGCGGTTCACCATTGATCTCCGGCTAAGTATAAAGGATCAGTCCCTGAAGTACAACACTCCCATGGGTGTGTCGGCGGTGATAAACCGGTGCCTCCGCATCGGTTACGTCAGTTTGAGAAGGGAACCTCGAGAATCACAATGAGGTCCTCCGGTTCAATCCGGTACGGGGAGCCATGCCCTTCGTAGAACCCGTGGTCACGGACAAAATGGATATGCATATCCGTATAGGTAATCTCCCGTCCCAGGGCTGTATTGCGCACGGTTGTATTGATCTTTTCGTACATTCCGGGTCCGCCGAACGGAGAGGGCAGCTTGCCCCGTACCGAATCAACCCGGACCTCGAAATGATCATCAAGTGACATGAACTCACCGAGACCGTCGAGTCCCGCATCCCGGAAGTACTGCATCCGTTCTGCAATATCCTGGTGGGTCCGGCCGCTGCGCCGCACCACCCCATCGTCCTCGACAAGTATATCGATCAGGTTGCGCTCATCTGTCCCGAGAAACCCGTCGAGGGTTATGATGCCGGGCTTCATCTGCTCCTGTATTCGTGCCAACTGCACAGACTGTTTCATCGCACTCCTCCCTATGCAAACTTGTCGTAATAGATGCGTTCTTCAGGAACACCGCACTTGGTCAGCACTTTTACGCAGGCATCGATCATACCCGGGCTTCCGCACAGATACGCCTCCTTCTGAGAACCATCCTTCACGTATTTTGCAACCACATCGGTGATCAGGCCGACCTCCCCGGTCCAGTTGTCACTCTCCTCGGGTTCACTGAGGGCGGGCATGAAGGTGAAATTCTCCAGCTGCTTCTCCAGCTCCCGCATTTCATCAAGCAAGAACAGATCCTTGGCCGAACGGGCTCCGAAAAAGTAGGTAGCCTTGCGTTTGGACCCCTTCTCCGCCATATCGAGCAGGATCGACTTGAGGGGAGCCATGCCCGAGCCGCCGGCTATGCAGACAATGTCACGGTCGGTATCGCGCAGAAAGAAATCCCCGTAAGGCCCGTTGACCAGCACCTCATCTCCCTCTTTCAGGTAGCTGTGGACGTAGGTCGTGCAGATCCCGTTGGGTACAAGCCTGATCTCAAGTTCGATGTGGTTTTTGTCACTCGGAACCGAGGCCATGGAGTAGGCCCGGTAGACCGGTTCATCGGTCAGTTCATACTCCGGAACCTGGAACTGGACAAACTGCCCGGCTGTGGGTTCAATTTCGGGCGGATCGATCAGTTTCAGCCGTACCTCCTTGATATCGTGGGTGAGATCCCGGATGCTCTCGACAACCGTGCGAAACTGTTTCACCCTGAACAGTTCGTCAGGAATCCGGATCGACAGATCATTCTTGACCTTGAACTGGCAGGAGAGCCGGATGTTGTTTTTCTTCTCCTCCTCAGAAAGCCAGGGCAGTTCGGTCGGGAGCAGCTGTCCTCCCCCCTCCTCTACCTTGACCTTGCAGAGACCGCAGGAGCCCCGCCCGCCGCAGGCGGAGGGTATGAAGATCCCCTCCCCGACGAGCGCCTTTAAAAGCGGCTGCCCGCCGGCAACCACCAGTTCGCGCGCTCCGCTGTTGACCTGTATGGTGACTTCTCCGTAGTTGCCGATCGTGGCATCTGCAATGACCATGAGCAGGGCAAGAAACACGGCTACCGCGGAGATGATTCCAACACTAGTAAGTAATGTGACCAGCATCTGAACCTCCTGCTACGAGATATTGAGCATGCCGGAAAATCCCATGAAGGCCAGCGCCATCATACCGGCGATAATCAGAGTAATGCCCGCTCCCTCAAGTCCCGGCGGAACTTTCGCCTTAACGAGTTTCTGACGGATGCCTGCCATGGCGAGTATGGCCAGAAACCAGCCGAGGCCGCTGCCGAGACCGAAGAAGAATGATGTAATAAGGGCGTACTCCCTGATGACCATGAACAGACTGACGCCCAGAATGGCGCAGTTGACGGTAATAAGGGGAAGGAAAATCCCCAGGGCCGCATAGAGCGGTTCGCTCACCCGCTCGATTATCATCTCCACGAGCTGAACGAAGGCTGCAATCACGATAATAAACACGATAAACCGCAGATACTCAAGATTGAACGGCATCAGGACGTAGTTGTAAACCATCCAGTTGAGGATAGTCGTCGTCGCCATGACGAAGGTCACCGCTATGCCGAGACCGATCGAGGTCTTTATCTCCCGGGAAACAGAGAGAAACGAACACATCCCCAGATAATTGGTAAGGAGGATGTTGTTGGTGAATATAGCCGCAAAGAAGACAGCTATGGGGTATAGTGCTCCGTTCATTTACTCTCCTCCTTCAAAAAACTCTCCTTCACAATCCAGATGAAGATTGCCAGCATGAAGAACGCACCGGGGGGCATGATCATGATCGACCAGTTGGTCCACCAGCTGCCGAGAATCTGAACGCCCCAGAGGGTTCCCGTTCCCAGCAGTTCCCGGAAAAAGGCGATGATCAGCAGCACATAGGCGTAACCGAATCCCGAAGCGAATCCGTCAATCAGTGAAAGTCCGGGAGTATTGTTCAGGGCAAACGCCTCAGCCCTTCCCATGATGATGCAGTTAGTGATGATCAGGCCGACGTAGGGTCCGAGCTGCTTCCAGATATCGGGGAGGTAGGCCTTGAGCACAATATCGACGATGATAACGAAGGTGGCGATGATCAGCGTCTCCACCATCATTCTGATCCGGGCCGGGATGAACTTGCGGAAAATGGAAATGGTAAAGCTCGAGAGCGCCGTGGTGAACATGACGCCGAGGGTCATGACCACGGTATTTTCCAGTTTGTTCGTCACGGCGAGCGTTGAGCAGATTCCCAGAATCTGAACAAATACCGGGTTATCCTTGCCCAGAGGAGACAGGATCGTTTTTTTCACTAAGCCTTTTGCCATACTACAGCCCCCTTACGATCTGCGGACCTTCGGCAACGGCCCGGTTCATTATTGTCTGGACGCTGCGTGAGGTACGGGTGGCCCCGGTCAGCGCGTCAATCTCATTGTCGGCATCGGCGGTGCCCTCCTCGACCAGGGAGAACGGACCCCACTTGCCGACAAACTGAGCCTTGAATTCGGGTTCCTCGATCCTTGCCCCCAGTCCCGGGGTCTCATTCTGGCTGATAATTCCGATACCCGTCAGCGCATCGAGCGTCTCACTGAAGCCGACCATAAGCGATATCGGACCCCACAGACCGGGACCGGTGAACTCCGTCACATAGACCTGGTCTCCCGTGTCGGTGCTGACGGTGTAGACCCCGTTCCTTTCAAGGACGATCTCGTCAAAGAGCGTGTTGACCGCAACGAAATCGTCGGGATACTCAACCCCCGCAGCCTCAAGTACGGTCTTCTTGAGAAACAGGTTTTCGTTTGCCGTTACCCGTTCCTGCGTGAGAAGAAAGAGACCGGAGGTGATCGTGATGCAGGCGATGGTTATCAGCAGCATAAAAAGTATCGGATAGATCCGTTTGAAATAAAAGCTGTCCTTCTTCATGCCGTCGCTCCTTTCTTCGCAGCCTCTTTCTGCCGCTTTTTCCACTCCTTCATGTAGTAGTCAATGAGCGGGGCAAACATGTTTGAGAGGAGAATGGCAAAGGTTATTGCCGCCGGCCAGATGGAAAAGTTCCTGATAAGCACGGTAAGAGCCCCGAAGAGGGCGCCGTAGATCCACCGGCCCGCGTCGGTGGTCTGTGAGGCTGAAACCGGGTCAGTGATCATGAAGAAGGCGCCGAGGAGGAAGCTGCCTCCGGCGAGAGCGTAAAGCGGATTGAACGCGTCTCCCGCACCGGCCAGCCAGAAGATAGTCTGCAGCACCAGGAAACTGACCAGCGATGATACCACCAGGCGCCAGTTAGCCGCCTTTTTATAAATGATGTACAGCCCGCCGATGATGATGAGGACAGCTGAGGTCTCACCGAAGCTGCCGGCCACGTTTCCCATAATCATGTGAACCAGGTTCCCGGCTCCGGTTACCAGCGGGGTTGCGTTCGAAACCGAATCCAGCGGGGAGAGCCAATAGCCGAATCCGCCGGGGAACCAGCTGAGGGTCCCGGGTACGGGAGGAACAAAGTTACCCGTCAGCGGACCCCCGAAGCTGATATAAATGAAGGCACGGGCCGAGATAGCCGGATTGAAGATGTTCCTGCCGAAACCGCCGAAGACCATTTTTCCGAAGACCACCCCGAAGAGTATGCCTACTGCCGCTATCCAGAGCGGAATGGTGGGCGGAAGGGAGAGACTGAAGAGCACAACGGAAACAAAAAGGGACTCGGTCACCGGAAGGTTGTACTTCCTGGACATAAGATACTCCCCCGCCAGTCCGGCTGCGGCGACTACTGCGAGGACGGCGGCAAACCGCCACCCGTAGAAGTAGACTGCAGCTGCACACAGCGGAGCCATTCCTTTAAGCACATTGCGCATGGCCTGCTGTTTCTGAATTTTCACGAATTCCTCTCCTTGCGTACACTGAACATACACCGCGCTCCGCAGGCAGCCGGTAGGGTATTGCCGGGAAGCAGTTTCCGAGATTATACCATAAGTGTAGCGATTTCACACCCGTTTATCAGCAGCTGGCGGGGAAGAAATGCCGCCTCCTGCGGCTGTTCTTCCCATCAGCCAGAACCCTGCTGCGCCTGCTCCTGCAAGCACCCCCGTCAGCAGCCAGATCGTCTGCAGCCCGCTCCTGCCGATGACAGCCCCGGAAATCCAGGGGCTCACGGCGAACCCGATATTGTTGATCAATGAGATAATCCCGTTGAACCGGCCCCGGTGGCTGATCGGGGTATGCTCTGCAGTGAACACCTGCGAATTGGTTACCATGAGGATTTCACCAAGCGTCCATATCAATGTGGAGAGGGCAAAAAGGGCTGCGCTGCTGATGCCCCGGATCATGCCGAAGCCGACGAGATAGAGGACTCCCGCGAGCGCCATATTGTTCAAGGAGGAAAAGCGCCGGGTTACAGCCGTGAGCGGGACGGTGCAAATAAGGACGACTAACGCGTTGAGGGTCATGACGTATCCGTAGAAGCGGGGACCGTCGGCGGAAAACAGTCCGTTGATCTGCAGAGGGAGGGCGAACTGGTGCTGTGAGTAGACAAAACTGAGCAGGGCGGCAATACCGAGGTAGATCAGGAGGACTGGCCTGCGCAGAAAGACGCGCAGTACCCGTCCGTGCTCAGCCTGCTCACCTGCCGGCCGTACAGCGGCAGTGCTTTCGATCTTCTCCCTGGTGGGCTTGGTCTCGCGTACCCCCGTCAGCACTGCTGCGGCAGCTGCAAGCGTCGTCAGCGCATCCCCCCAGAAAATCCACGGAAGGTGGTCTGCAAACAGCAGACCGGCTATCAGGGGACCCACGGCGACCCCGACATTCGTCCCGAGATAGAGCAGCGAAAAGGCCTTCTTCCGCTCCTCACCCTCACTCAGGTCGGTGACCATGGCATTGGTTACCGGCCAGGTTGCCCCGCGGAACAGCGAAGAAAAGAAGATCAGCCATGGGACAGTCATGGAGACCGGCTGGAATCCGCAGAGGATATAGGCGCCGGCCAGCACCGCCTGGCAAGTCAGCAGCACGCTTCTGCGGCTGAAACGGTCGGCAAAGGCTCCGCCGGCAACCACCCCGAGGCCGTTCATCACTCCGGTGAACATGATGAAACGTCCCGCCTCCTGCTCGCTGAAGCCGAGCCTCCCCGTCAGATAGAGAACCAGGAAGAGCTGGACAAAGTCGCCCATTCTGTTGACAATGCGGGCAAAGAAGAGAATGTAGATGCTCCTGTCAAGCCCGTCTCATTGGGAAGGGATAAAGTCCTGAGGAGAAGAAAGGGACTTTGTCGCGAAGGGAAGGGAAGCCTGTTGGCCGAGAATCACTTTGTGCTATAGTACCGCGGATAGAATAAA
>CAYSRK010000329.1:0-2050 GCA_964433385.1 uncultured Spirochaetales bacterium | reverse complement strand
GGATGTCTGCCCGGTACCGGTACGTCTGCTGATTGATTACAAGCAGTATTATTTCAGAAAGAGCCCCCCATTGCAACGGACATCATACAGGGTGATAACCCCCGAACAACAAGGCAGTTACAGCATTACATCTCACAGACGGCAGTTTATGATGCATACAATTCCAGCTGAATATTCCCGGCTTTTATTCAGGTATATCCCGGTAGAGAAGACTGCCATATGTGGTGCTTCTTGTACAGTGAGATCACGCAGAAAAACTATGGAGGAAGATGATGAACTGCAGAAACGAAGCAATTGAAAAACGGAAGGCAGTGAGATTGGCGGCGGTACTGGCGTGCATCCTGCTCGGCAGCGGCTGCGCTCCGCTGAGCGGGTACCGGGATTTTGTCGATGCGGACTTCCAGCCGCCTCTTCTTCTGGGAGCAGAGACCCTGGATGCAAGGCATTTTCAGCTGTACTTTTCAGAACCCGTGATTCTCAGGGCAGATTCTGTTCTCTTTAGAGTTTCAGATTCCGATACCCCGAAGCACCTTACTCCTGTTGGAGGCACGGGTGAGCGGGAGAGCCCAGTCTCCTTTTCGACTGATTACCAGCCTGACCCGGGAGAAGAGCTCACCATCTTCGGCCATGTCGCCGACCGGGCCGGAAACAGCCTCTCCTTCTCGGCTGCCGCTTATGGATGGAACGAAGCTGTTCCCGAGCTGGTAATAAACGAATTCACGACGCAGGGTTCTGCGAATCACCCTGACCGGGTTGAGCTGCTGATCCTCTCCGGCGGCAGTCTTGCGGGGGTTACCTTTTTTGTAGGAGTGAATTCCGACTGGGATGCCCGGGTGAGCTTCCCCGATGTGACCGTGGAGGCAGGTGATTATGTTGTCATCCACTGCGGAAGGGAGGCAGATACCTATCCTGCAGAAACCCTTTCGAAGGATGAGTCATCCTCTCCCTTTGCCGTCGATTCTGCCTGGGATATCTGGATTGAGGATGGGTCCGGGCTCTCAGGGAACAACGGGATTATCAGCATCTACGCATCCCCGCAGGGAAAGCTTCTTGATGCAGTGCTCTACAGCAACCGGACATCCGTCTCAGACACCTTGTATGCGGGTTTCGGCAGCAGAGCCCTGAAGGAACGGGCCGCGGTCCTGGCTGAGCAGGGCGGCTGGTTTCCCGCCTCCTACTCCGCACCCGAGGCCGACAGCGAGGGGTACCGGGCTGATGAGGATCCCCTAAAGCCCGAAGACGGAGTCAATCCTGACGATTCCACGGCAACCCGCTCCATGAACAGAAGCGCGGGCGCCCCTGATACCGGGACAAAGTCGGACTGGCACATAGTACCTACGAGTAAATTTTCATTCGGAGGGGAAAATTTTGAAGGAGTATATGAGCAGTAACAGGAACCTGCCTTCACCATCCGCGGACGGGAGCTGTGATCCAGCTCCTGTCCCCGGGAAAGCTCCGGCGTTTCTTAGATGTACTCGGAAATAAGGCCCTCAATCATTTTACGTGAACCAGCTCCAACCTTCTGGTTGACTACCTTTCCGTCCTTGACCACCAGCAGGGTGGGAATACTGATAATATTGTATTTCTGGGCAATGGAACCTTGATCATCCACGTTGACTTTCGCTACTTTCACCTTGTCTCCGTGCGCCTCGGCAATCTCGGCAACAATGGGGCCGATCATTCTGCACGGCATGCACCACTCGGCCCAGAAGTCGATCAACACCGGCTTATCAGATTTCAGTACTTCACTCTCAAAATTTTCCTGGGTCAGCACCACTTCATTCATGAACAATCTCCTTGGTCTGTTCCTGCGACGTATCTCAGTTGTGTTATTGTTATTCTACTATACTGATAAAAAGACAAAAAGGAAAGCGGATTCAGACGCACAGCTGCCGGCACAACCGGCAGCTGTGTCGGGATTTCTCTCGCAGGAATCAGGAGCTTTTTTTTCTCCTTGGCTTACGGGTCGGGGTATCTGAGCCGACCTGCTCCTCCTCTTTTTCGGTTTCTGCGACAAACACCTGAAAAGAACCCTCTTCACTGCCTCCTG
>CAYSRK010000328.1:0-23174 GCA_964433385.1 uncultured Spirochaetales bacterium | reverse complement strand
ATTCAATGGTATCCAGGGGTCAACGGTTGTCACGGCTCTCGGCACCGCCTTCGCTTCAGTCTACGCCGGAACGGATGAGGTGACTGCGGTCTTTATGGGTGACGGTACGCTCGGTGAGGGGACCTGTCATGAGAGCCTCAACCTGGCGGCGACCTGGAAGCTGCCGATTATCTACTGCCTGGTGAACAATCAGTATGCGATATCGACCCACTACCGTGAGGCGCACCCGCAGAAACAGCTCGCCTCATGGGCTGACGGGTACGGAGCGGCGAATGAGGTGGTTGACGGAAACGATATCGAGGCGGTGGTGGAGGCTGTCGAACGGGCGGCTGAGCGGGCCAGGAACCAGGAGGGGCCGACCCTCCTTGAATTCATGACCTACCGGTGGCAGGGGCACTTCTCGGGTGATCCCGCTGCCTACCGGCCGGAAGGGGAGCTGGAGAGCTGGATGGAGCGGTGTCCCCTGCGCCGCTGCCGGGAGGTGCTGGAAAGCCGTCACGGCTGCCGGGCTGAGGAGCTGGATGAGATCGGGAGGAAGGCTGAGCTTGAGATAGCCGAGGCCGTTGCGTTCGCCCTGGAAAGCTCCTGGCCGGAGCCGAAACAGGCGCTGGAACATGTCTATGCGAGCCTGCGGGCGGAGGATTGGAACTGATGGGCAGGAAACTTTCGTTTGCAAAGGCAGTCAATGAGGCGCTGCACCAGGAGATGGAACGGGATCCCGCTGTCTTCGTGATCGGTGAGGATGTAGCCAAGATGGGCGGTGATTTCGGCATCACGCAGGGCATCTGGCAGAAGTGGCCGCAGCGGGCGAGGGATACTCCTCTCTCGGAGGCTGCCGTCATCGGCCTGTCGGTCGGAGCTGCTGTCTGCGGTCTCAGGCCGGTGGCTGAGCTGATGTTCGCTGATTTTGTGACGGTCTGCTACGACCAGCTGGTCAACAATGCGGCGAAGATCCACTTCATGTACAACGGCGAGGCCAGCTGTCCGATGGTTGTCCGGGCTGTTACTGGAAGCGGCATCAGGTGCGCTTATCACCATTCGCAGAGTATCGAGCCCTGGCTGATGAACGTTCCCGGGCTGATCATTGTCGCCCCCGCGACTCCGTATGAGGCGAAGGGGATGCTCATCGCGGCAATCCGTACTAATGACCCGGTGGTCTTTCTTGAGCATAAGCTGCTCTACAATCGCAAGGGGGAGGTCCCCGAGGAGCCGTACGCGCTCGATCTCTTCAAGGCTGAGGTTGAGCGTGAGGGGAAGGATCTGACCATTGTCGCCACGATGAGAATGCTCGATCTTGCCCACAGCGCTGCAGAGGAGCTGGAGAAGGAGGGGGTCAGTACGGAGATCATAGATCCGCGCACGCTCTTTCCGCTTGACAAGCGGACGATCATCGAGTCAGCGGCGAAAACCGGGAGGCTGGTGGTGGTCCAGGAGGGCCCGAAGGTGATGGGGTTCGGAGCCGAGATAGGGGCAATGGTTGCCGAGGAGGTGTTCGAATATCTCAAGGCGCCGATACAGCGGGTCACAAGTCTCGATGTGCCGGTCGCTTTTTCGCCGGGACTGGAGGATTACATCACCCCCACGGCTGAGCGGGTAATTGCTGCCTGCCGGGTCGCGTTGAATTTCTAACTAAGGAGGGGCTTGTGGCTGTTGTTATCAGGATGCCGCGTTACGGTGCAACGATGGAGGAGGGCACGCTTGCTGCCTGGACAGTGGAGGAGGGGGATGCTGTTGAGACCGGCGATCTGCTGTGCGAGATAGAGATTGAGAAGCTGACCAATGAGCTTCCCTCGCCGCAGGACGGAATCCTGCGCAGGATTATCTGCGAGGAGGGGGAGACGGTGCCCTGCGGGACACCACTTGCCGTGATTGCAGAGGCGGATGAGGATATATCCGGGCTGCTGGAGAATCTCAGTGAGTCGGGCGGAGTCGGCGGTGAGGCTGAGGAGGGATCCGGCAGTATCGATGCGGTTGAGGGCAGCGGTACTGAAGCGGCGCCTGATGAGCCGCGTATCACGCCGAAGGCCCGGGAACTCTCCCAGGAGCTCGGTGTGGATTACAGGAGTATCCGGGGTACGGGTCTGCACGGGGCGGTGACACGCGAGGATGTCAGAGCGTACCATGCGCAGTTCGGTCATTCTCCTGTCCCCGGTGGTGATGAGCCGGGAAAAAGAGTTCACAGCACCTCCGGAAAAATGAGCGGCGTGCGCAGGACGATTGCCCGCAGAATGATGGAGAGTCTGGGAAATTCAGCCCAGACAACCATCATGATGGATGCCGACATCACGGGTCTGGCAGCGGCATATGCTTCGGTTAGGCCTGTTCTTGCCCGGCAGGGGATAAAGCTCAGCTATACCGCGATCATCGTCAAGGCTGCGGCGACGGTGCTTCTGCGACACCCGGGGATCAGGAGCGTTATCGAAGGGGAGGACTCAGTCCGGGTGCTCGAGCAGATCAACATCGGGACGGCGGTTGATACCGGGGACGGGCTGGCTGTTCCGGTGCTGCGGCAGGTGGATGACAAACCGCTCACTGCTGTCTGCTCAATGCTGGCCGAGGCGGCTGAGCGGGCGCGTCGCGGAGCCCTGAATCCGGGTGAGACCGAGGGGGGCTGCTTTTCCGTGACGAATGTCGGCAGCTTCGGCGTAACATTCTTCACCCCTATCCTCAACCCTCCCCAGAGCGCGATCCTGGGGATCGGCACCGCCGGTGAGGCTCCGCTGGTGATAAAAGGGGGAATCCACATCAGGACCGTGCTGCACCTGAGCCTGACCTATGACCACCGTCTCATTGACGGTGCCCCGGCGGCCCGCTTTCTCAAGGATGTGCGGGATAATCTCGAGGCGGAGCGGCTCGAGGGACTGCCAAACGGCTGATAATGCGGGAAAAGGGGGAGTGTATGGCATCAGGACTGCTGCAGCGGCGGTCACCGGATGACGTTGTCCTATCATCTGAACGGACGGTAGCCGCGGCTCCCGAGCTTGTGTTTGCGGTTGTTACCGACTTTGAGCTTTTTGTCCGTCTCGAAGAGGGCGTCAGCCGGGTAACAATCATCTCGGATCATGCGGAGGGGGTGGGGGTGAGATCCCGGTGGGAGCTGGTCGACCAGAGCACAGGGGAGCAGTGGACCCTTGATGAGGAGGTGGTCAGCTGGGACCCGCCGTTCCGGTATGCCTACACCGGCAACGGCGGGGGTAAGGATTACTCCGGTGTCCATACCCTCACCCGGAATCCTGACGGGACAACGCACCACCGCTTTGATGAAGCCTTTCACTTCGCCGTGGACCGTGGGGTGTACCAGGAGGTGATTGAGGGGCTCATGAGCCATGTGAAACGGGAGGCTGAGCGGAGAGCTGCTGCTGCGCGGCTCTGACCGTCGGCACCAGTTCGTACTACTGAAGCGGGTTTTCTGTTGACAACATCCTGGCCGCATGGTAGAGTTTTCCTGTTCCCAACTTGTACATACAAGTTGGGAACAGGCAGATGTGTTCACCTTTCATTACTTCACTTCCGACTGAACATGTCAGGCCGTCCTTGTCACTGATACGCTGGAGTATCCGTATCCGGTGAGCTTCTTTTCCGGTACGGAGAAAACGGGGGAGGGTATGGAAAAAAAGGATACAGCTTTCAAGAGCGTGAACACGAGTGCAGCCCGTCTGGATGGCTGGGAAAAGGTTACCGGGCGGGTGCTCTTCGGAGCGGACTACTCCCTGCACCGGCAGCTCTATGCAGCCAACGTGCTTTCGGCGAGGGCTCATGCCGAGATAGTCGGGATCGATACAAGCCGTGCCCGCCGGGTTCCCGGATTTGCAGCCCTGATCACCGGCGCCGATGTTCCCGGATCGAACAGCATGTTCGGCCGGTTTCCGGTTCTCGCCGGAAAAGAGGTGAAGTTCATCGGGGACGGGGTGGTGACTGTGGCTGCGGAGACGCAGGAGGCAGCTGAAGAGGCAGCTTCCCTTGTGGAGGTCTCCTACCGGGACCTTCCTGCTGTCCTGAGCATTGAGGAGGCGATTGCCCCGGGGGCTCCTTTGGTGCATGAGGATGTTCCGGGGAACCTCATCGAGCACGCCCACCACAGGATGTACTTCGGAAAGCAGCCTGAAGAGGGATTTTCCCAGGCCGATACTGTACTGGAGCGGGAGTACACCACTGGTTTCGCCTACACCAGCTATATCGAGCCGGAGGCAGTCATTGCCTACCCCGACCCGGGGAGGCAGGGCGTGGTTGTCGAGGGGACTATCCAGAACCCCTACAGCGTCAGGGAGAACGTTGCATCCGCGCTTGGTCTGCCGATGAACCGGGTGCGGGTGATCCAGACTGCTATCGGGGGGAGTTTCGGCGGGAAGGATGAATCGGTGATTGTCATGTCGGCCCGCTGCGCGCTGCTTGCGCTGATGACCCGTAGGCCGGTCAAGATGGTGCTCAAGCGTGAGGAGAGTTCCCTGATCGGAGGGAAGCGGCATCCCTACAGCGGCCGCTACAAGGCGGGAGTACGCAAGGACGGAACGATCACGGCTATAGAGGATACCGTCTACGCCCGGGGAGGCGCCTACAACAAGCAGGCTATGTTCCTCAACTGGCGGGCGAGCGTTCACGCTGCCGGGCCCTACCGGGTTCCGCGGGTGAGGACCGATATCTACGGCGTCTATACGCATACTATCTATGGAACGGCCTACCGCGGTTTTTCAGCCCCGCAGCTGGTCTTCATGGTTGAGTCCTTTATGGATGAGCTTGCAGAGGCCTGCGGCATGGATCCGCTCTCCTTCCGTCTGAAGAACTGCATACAGCCCGGCGACACCATTGCTACCGGACAGGTGCTGGACCCGGCGAAGATGCCGGCGAACCTGGGTGATCTTCTCAAGGCGGTGACCCAAAAGACCGGTTTCAGTGAAAAATGGCAGAGGTATCGCAGCCTGCGGCCGAACAGCAGGCCGGGCGAGGTGCTGCGCGGAATCGGTCTCGCGGCCACCTTCCGCGGCGCCGGACTCGGGGGTGAGGGACTCGATACCGGAGCGGCAGTGGTTACTCTTGACCGTGACGGATTTCTGAACGTCCAGAGCAGCTCCACCGAGATGGGGCAGGGAATCAGGACGGCTCATGCCCAGATTGCTGCCGAGGTGCTCGGTCTCACGATGGACCGGATCTCCTTCTCACCCACCGATACCTCCATCACCCTAGATGCCGGTCCCACGGTAGCCTCCCGCGGTCTGCTCTCCGGAGGAAACGCGGTCAAGCTTGCCGCCGAGAAGATTCGCGGCCGCCTGATCGGGGCCGCTGCTGATATCTGGGGCTGCAGCGAGGAGGATGTCGACCTGCGCGAGAATACCGCCTACCGGGTCTCGGCTCCTGAGGTGAGCATGAGTATGCCCGAGCTGGCGATGGAATGTCACCGCAGCCGCGGCATTCCTCTGACTGCTCAGGGGTGGTTCACTCCTGAGCCTGAGGTGCTCAATCCGGATACCGGGCAGGGAAATGCCTACCCTACCTACCTCTTTGGGGCTGCTGTTGCCGAGGTGGTTGTCGATACGGGAACCGGGAAGATTACGGTAGAGCGGATTACAGCTGCCTATGAACTCGGGCGGGCTGTCAACCCCGCCCTGGCGATCGGACAGCTGAATGGCGGGATTATGCAGGGGCTCGGATACGCGCTCATGGAGGAGATTGATGACCGCGGCGGGGAGTTGAAGACGCTTAATTACGATGAGTACCTTATCCCGGGTATTATGGATGCTCCCGAGGTCGATATCATGCTTTTCGAGACTGATGACCATGTCGGTCCCTTCGGGGCCAAGGGAGTCGGCGAAATCGGGATTGAGCTTGTTGCCCCGGCGATAGCCAATGCCGTCGCCAATGCGACGGGGCGCAGGGTGCGGGATCTTCCGCTCAATTTCGAGCGGGTGCTGCTCGGCCGAAGTTTGAAGTAGGTTCCGTGGTGATAACGATCAAAATGAGGTGCAGACTATGAAGCGTATGAGGATAGAACAGCCGGCGTCACTGGCTGATGCAGCAGCCCTGCTCGCTGAGCACGGCAGCAGAGCGCTGTGCGTTGCCGGGGCTACCGATGTCATCATCTCCTGGAGAAAGGGCGAACTTCCCGAGGCGGCGGAAGTGCTGGTCGATATCAGCGGACTGAAGGAGCTTCGGGGGATCAGGGAGTCCGAGGGGCAGATTATCATCGGCAGCGGGACTACCCATGCCGAAGCGGAGTCTGATCCGCTGCTGCTCAGTACGGTTCCTTTTCTCTGTGAAGCATCAGCTTCCGTGGGGTCCCCCCAGATCCGCAATCGCGGGACCATCGGGGGAAATATCGTCACTTCGGCCCAGTGTGCCGATACGATCCCCCCTCTTCTGGTGCTTGAGGCTGAGGCTGTTCTTGTAAGCGCAGCCGGTGAACGTACGGTTGCACTGAGCGATTTTCTGATCGGTCCGAAACAGACGGCTATACGACCCGAGGAGATCATGAGGGAGATCCGTTTTACCCGTCCTCCTGAGGGGGCGAGGGGAGCGTTCGTCAAGCTAATCCGGCGTGAGGCGGTGGCAAAGGCCAGGATCAGCCTTGCACTGCTTGCGGCTGCTGATTCTGCCGGAAAACTGACCGACTGCCGCTTCTCCCCGGGGTCGGTGACGCCGCAACCGCAGCGTTTCAGTGAAGTGGAACGGCTTCTCTGCAGTCGTGTTCCCGACGAGCAGCTGATAGAAGAGGCTGCCGAGCTGACTGCCGCGGTTATGATCCGGGAGAGCGGAAGGCGCTGGTCAGCTCCGTACAAGGAGCCGGTTCTGAAAACCCTGACATCCCGTCTGCTTAGACGGATTCTTATGGCGGAGGAGGCCTGATATGAGTGACAGACATGATACCTCTGCACCGGGTGCGGCTTTTCAGCTGAGTTTCTCGGTTAACGGCAGGCAGTACCAGCTCGGGGTGGAGGCCGGTGAGCGGCTTCTCGATGTGCTCCGTTCCCGTCTCGGTCTGCTCGGGACGAAAGAGGGGTGCGGCATCGGTGAGTGCGGGGCCTGTACGGTGATCATGAATGGGAAGAAGGTCAACTCCTGCATGGTGCTTGCAGCCCAGGCTCAGGGGGCTGAGGTGCTTACCATCGAGGGGCTTGAGCAGCCGGGGGGACAACTCCACCCCCTGCAGGAGGCTTTTATCGAAGCGGGTGCGGTGCAGTGCGGGTTCTGTACTCCGGGTATGATCATGAGCAGCTACGAGCTTCTGCTCGCGAGGCCCCAGCCGACACCGGGTGAGATCCGCAGGGCGCTCTCGGGCAATCTCTGCCGCTGCACCGGGTACCGTCAGATTGTTGATGCGGTTCAGCTTGCCGCCCGGAAGATGAGCGGTAAGGACGGAAATCAGCAGTAGGGCTGCATACTCAGAATTTCAGCAGCAGGGAGAGATCCATAATCTCGGGGTGGAAATAGTTCTTCACATACCCGATCTTCATGTCGTACATGTCGTAGTAGACCTCTTCCCATTCGAGCAGGGGAGCTGATGGATCCAGCCCGAAGCGCCGGGCGGCCTGCGAACTGGTGCCGGCGGTAAGCCAGGCTGTGGTATGGCTGCTCTCCCGCCGGCATGAGCTGTGCAGGAATTCGTTGATATTCTCCGTGTATTCCCCTGCTTCAGGCGCGGTGATGAGATAGTCATCGGGCAGCTCAACCCGACAGACGATGGCAAGTCTCCCGTCGGCGTAGAAGAGCTGGTCGAAGGCCGCAACCCTTCTGCCGGCGATCTCGGGCATGCGGCGGACCATCCCGGGACTCGGCTCTTCAGAAACCGCTGTGGTGCGGACGGTTCGCACGGCAAACCCGGCATGGGTGAGGATGCGGCGGAAGTCGGAATTGATATCCATCCGCATCGGAAGGTTGGTGACCCCGGGATGGCCGTAGTTTCCCTTTCCGTGGCGGCTGGTCACTACCCCTTCGTGGATCAGTTCCGTCATGGCCTTTCTGATCGTCTCCCGGCTCATGCCGAGCTTTTCGGCGAGCTGGTGCTCAGGTTCCAAACGGTTGCTTCCCGGCTCCATGGTGCGGATCTGGGCGAGCAGATACTCTTTTGCTGCGATGTAACGCGGTTTTTTCATTCCGTATTCCGCTCCTGCGCTCAGGTGCTGCCGGGTGCGGAGGATGTTCCGTCCGGCGTCTTACGAGTAGACTATGGGAAATAGGTAATTGATGCAACAGTGTGCAGAGACGGATGCGCGGCTGTTTTAAAGGAGGAAGGTATCAATGAAGCAGGTGGTTCTTTTCGGCAGTCCCAACCGCAGCGGACAGACGATGTATGTGGTGCAGAAATTTCTGCAGCGGCTGGGTGGAGAGTATGTCCTGTATAATCCCTACACAATGAACTTCAAGCCCTGCAATGACTGTGAATACTGCCATACCCGTCTCGGGTGCTGCCTTCAGGATGATGTTCAGCAGATGTACCGCGATCTCGCGGACTGCCCCCGGGTCATCGTCGCCTCCCCGATGCACTTCGGCATGATGACTGGGCCGCTGCTCTCCCTGCTGAGCCGGCTGCAGTTTGTTTTCAGCAACCGGGCCCGCCTGGGAGCTCCAGACCCGTTTTCCCCCAAACAGGGACTGTTTATCATGACTGCAGCTCAGCGCTGGATAAACATGTTCAGTCCCTGCATCGATACCATGACGCTTGTCTTCGATCACCTCAATGCAGTACAGCGGGAACACTTTTTTGTAGAAAAGACCGATACGATTCCCGCAGAACGGCAGTCCGATCTGGATATGCGGATTGACCGGCTCTGCCGGTGTCTGGAAGCGCAGGGGTAAGGGAAAAAAAAGCTTGCGGGAAAGAGTTGTCCGTGGTATTATGTAATCGTTACCGGTAACGATACCGAATAGTACGGGGAGCTGAATCAGATGGCTGTCACTATCAGCGACATTGCTGAATACGCGAAGGTTTCGGTTGCAACTGTTTCCCGGGTGCTCAATGAGAAGCCGGATGTGAAAGCTGCTACGCGAGAGCGGGTGCTCGGCGCTATCGAGGTGCTCGGCTACAGCCCGAGCAGCGCAGCCCGTAATCTGGTGCTCAGGCGCTCCAACGTCATAGGGTTCATTGTCCCTGATATCACAAATCCAAGTTTTCCCGAACTGGCGCGGGGGATTGTCACGCGGGCGAAGCACTACGGCTACCGGGTAATGTTCTTTGATACAAACCACGATTACTACGTTGAGAAGGAGGCAATCCGCCTGCTGCGAAGCAGACAGGTGGACGGGATCATCCTCTCCTTCAACGAGGCGAACAGGGAAGAGCTGGAACGGTTGAAGCAGGAGCGGTTTCCTGTTGTTCAGATCTACCGAAAGAGCTCAACCTCCGTCATTGCAACGGTCGCGCTCGATAACCATGAATCGGGGTATACGGCCGGCCATTATCTGATCTCCCGGGGGCATGTCCGTATCGGGCATATAACGACCGGGGAAGGGACCCAGTCGGGAAAGGAACGGCTGGAGGGATTCAGGGATGCAATGCGTGAGTCCGGTATTGCTGTTGAGCGCGAACTCATAGTGACCGGCATCAATACAGCCGAGAGCGGTCTGCAGTGTATGCGGCGGCTGCTGAGCCTGCCGAATCGGCCTACTGCGGTATTTACTTCCCACGATCTGATGGCAGCCGGCGCCTATGAGGCGGTCTACGAGCTGGGATTGACGATCCCGCAGGATGTCTCAATCATGGGGCATGACAATATTGAGGTGTCTCGTCTGCTCCACCCGAAGCTTACCACGATCGATACCTTCAAGTATGCGCTTGGTGAAACCGGGGTAGACCTGCTTATGGAGGAGATCGCGGCAGAGCATCCGGAAAATAGAGAGGTGATCTGTCGTACGGCTATTGTAGAGCGCGGTTCGGTCCGGAGCATGAGCTAGGACTGTTTTTTTTATCCGGTACCGGTAACGATACCGGTACCGTTACCGAAATACTGTCTGCAGCACGGCTGCAGCTGAAGGAGATAGTACAAGATGAACAGGAGCGCTTCCCATAGACAGTATCCCCCTGCCGGGCGTAAGGCCGCTGGGCTTAAGCCCGTCTCCGATACGGTTTTTATTGACCGGTCTGTCGCTGCCATGGCTGCCCTGGGTATCGGGGATGCTGCCGGTGATCTCGGCCGGGATGATGCGGTGAGAAGACGCTGGGGCATCCTGACCGGCCTTCTGCCGGAGGGCAGGAGTACGGACGATACGGAATTTACCGTTCTTTCGGCTAAAGCTCTGCTGGAATGCGGTGGAGAGTTTACCAGCGGCAGTGCAGCTGCAGCCTGGCGCAGGTATGTGGTTGAACGCGGCGGGGCGCTTGACCGCGGAGGAACTCCGCTGTACGGAGCTCTGTGGAATCTGGCCAATGGGATAGATCCGCCGCTCTCAGGCCGTGATAACGTGCTCAATAATGATGACGGGGCGGCTATGCGGGCAGTTCCCTTCGGTATCGCCGCATATGGTGATATTCACGCGGCGGCGGCTATGGCGGCTGCCGATGCTGAGGTCAGCCACGACCGTGATGGAATTTGGGCAGCCCAGGCGACGGCAGCGAGCGTCTGTGCCGCTCTGTTCGGCGCATCGGTGCAGGAGGTGACGGAGATCGGCCGCTCACTCATCCCCGGGGACAGCTGGCTCGGACGGAGGATGGACGCTATGCTCAGTCTCCTTTCCCGGCTGCAGGACCCTGCGGAGCTTTATGAAGCCCTCCATGCGCAGTTCTGGACCCCCCGGCATTCCGCGGCACCTGAGGCGCTGCCCCAGGTGTATGCCCTGTACAATCTTGCTGACGGCGACTTCCGCAAGGCATTTATCCTGTCGGCCAACTTCGGCCGTGATGCCGATACCATATGCGCCCTGACCCTGGCGCTTACCGCAGCCGGGACGGGAACCGCCCCCATTCCCCGGAAATGGATAGACCAGGTCCGCAAACCTGCGGGAGTCTGTCTGCCGTTTACAGCCGAGGAGGACCTGGTTGACCTGGCAGAGAGGCTCGCCCGGTACGGGCTGGCATCCGCCGCAGACGGCAGCAAAGAGGTCTAGAACGCTGTATTCGCAGAGGAGACAGGGGATGAGAGAGAGCAGACAGTTGAGAAAGCGTATCAGGAGAGACCGCAGCCTCTATCTCATGCTGGCCCCGGTTCTGGCCTTCTTTCTGATCTGGCACTATATTCCGATGTGGGGAGCGCGGATCGCTTTTCAGGATATCCGGTACATCGGAGACAATGAGTGGGTAGGCTTGAAACATTTCCGGCTGCTCTTCTCTTCCCCGGTATTCTCACGGGTATTCCTCAATACCGTTACCATAAGCGCGATGAAGATAGGATTCTTCTTTCCGCTGCCTATACTCCTCGCCTTTCTTATTCATGAGGTGCGCAGCTCGGGCTTCAGAAAAGCGGTCCAGAGCGTTATCTACATTCCCCACTTTCTCTCCTGGGTGGTCATTGCGGGCATTTTCATCTCCCTGCTCTCCTCCCCGGACGGGGCAGTCAACCGGGTCATCCAATTCTTCGGGGGATCGCCGGTCTCGTTCATGACCTCCAATACGCATATCCGGTGGGTCTTCGTTTTTTCGGAAATGTGGAGAAGCATCGGCTGGGACTCGATCCTGTATATCGCAGCGATCAACAGCATATCGCCTGAGCTCTACGATGCGGCGACGGTCGACGGTGCAAACCGGTTTCAGCAGGCCCTGCGGATCACCCTGCCGAGCATACTTCCCACGGTCATCACCGTTTTCATACTTAACCTCGGATTTTTCATGAATGCCGGATTCGACCAGGTCTTCAATATGACCAATGACGCAGTCATCAACCATGTCGATATCATTGATACCTATGTCTACCGTATCGGACTGCAGCGCGGCAATTTTTCCCTGGGAACTGCTGCCGGTCTCTTCAAGGGTGTTATCGGACTCTTTCTCATTATCACAACCGACCGCATAAGCCGCAGGATATCAGGGGAGGGCGTATGGTAGAACGAAGCAGGCGGAGGAAAGTTCAGCCGGCATCACTCATCATTGTCATCGTTCTTTCGCTTATCGCACTGATGATGATCTATCCGATTTATAACCAGTTAGTGATTGCCCTGACCGGGCCGGAGTTTATTGCGGCAGCCGACGGGACGACTCTGATCCCCCGGGGTTTTACTCTGCAGACCTTCAAGGCGGTCCTCTCTGTTCCCAAGGTGTACCGCGGGGTGCTCAACAGCATCTTCATCACAGCTGCGGGGCTTGCGGTCAATATCGTTCTCACCAGTCTCGGAGCCTACGTTCTCATAAAGAAAGACCTCGTCGGGCGCAGACTGTTTATGACGCTGATTATTATCACGATGATCTTTGAGGGCGGGCTGATCCCGGACTATTTTCTCATGCGGGACCTCAACCTGCTTAACAGATACCTGTCGGTCATCCTCTATAAGGCGGTCAACCCCTACTACCTGATTATCCTGATGCGGTTTTTCTCGCGGGTACCGAAATCGCTTATCGAAGCTGCGAGGATAGACGGATACGACGAGGTGCGGATCCTGTTCAAGATTGTCATACCGGTAAGCGTGGCCGGGATTGCCACGATCAGCCTCTTTTACGGCGTGTTTCACTGGAATGAATACTTCCGGGCTATGATCTACCTGACAAGCGAGGTCAAGTGGCCGCTGCAGGTGGTGATGCGCGAGCTCATTGTTTCGATGGAGAAGGCGGCCTTTATCGGGGCGATTAACTTCATCACCTCAGCCGGGGCTGCGGCAATTGAGTTCAAGGCGCTTAAGGCGGCCCTTATCATTATTGCTATCGTACCGATTCTGCTGTTCTACCCGTTTGTACTCCGGTACTTTGTCACGGGCAGACTGCAGGGGTCGATAAAGGAGTAGGGCGAAAGCCCCTGAACAGTTCGAAGAGTCAGGACCGTTTCGGTCCTGCAACATGCAAGGAGGTGTCTTATGAGACGCGGTGTTATGTGTGCGGCAGTATTGTTGCTGGCCGTAAGCGGGATCTTTGCCGGCGGCGTGGAGGAACAGGCTGCAGCTGATGGTGAAGTTCAAGTCATTGACCTGATGGCGAAGGATTTTTCCGATGATTGGACCCTGGCCCATCTTGATCAGATTGAGAAAGGTTTTGAGGCGTACTCGGGGAAGAAGATTGATTTCAACGTATGGCCGACCCCCGAGGGAGCGTATGATGAGAAACTCAACCTTATGCTGCTCAGCGGTGAAATACCTGACCTTATCTATTTCCAGGGCGGGGATGAGACGGCAGCGGCTCAGGGGATTCTGACCGACCTGAGGCCTTATGTTGCCGATTCCCCAATCATGCAGGCGGCTATGCTCGATTTCAACCGGCAGCGGTTGGAGAACTACCCCTACCTGCTCTGGCTGGCTCCAGCCCGGGCCCGGGTTGCTGTGGTGCGGGAGGACTGGTTCAACGAGGCAGGCGGCACGGTGCCGGTCACTGTTGATGACTACTACAGCCTGTTTACCGAGATCAAGAAGAACCATCCCTCAGCCTGGGTTATAACCGATACGGAGAACACCGTTAGGATGGACTTCACCTTCGATCACGCTTTCGGTATTACCGCTACTTGGGTGGAGGAGGACGGCGCATATGTCTATCGCGATGTATCGCAGGGAGCAAAGGATAAGCTGGCTTTCTATCAGAAGCTCTACGCCGAAGGGCTGCTTGACCCGGAGTACATCACCACGAAATGGGACGGCATGGAGGATAAGCTCTATACCGGCCAGGTAGCCATGGTATTCGGTACCCAGGGCCTGGTGCTTGACATCTACAACGACAAGCTTGAAGAGAATCAGGGTGTTCCGCTCGTTGCACTGCCCCCAGCCAAGGGAGTCGGACAGGGCTATACCGTCTCCTCGGCGAAGGAGACACGCGGCTGGGCTATCAGCTCGGTATCGGATAAGAAGGACCTGGTCTTCGAGGTGCTTGAATACCTCGCTACCGACGAGGGCCAGATGCTTGAGCGCTACGGTCTTGAGGGAATTCACTATGTCAAAGAAAGTGATGAGATTGTGCTGACCGATGAGAGCTCCAACTGGTGGCCGCGCTTCCATGAGGTTGTCAACTGGCAGGGACCGACTCCTTTCCTCGGACCCGCGGGTCAGGCAGGCTGGGATTTAGTGGCGGACTACGCCGTCGGTGACCCCGATTTTCCGATCCCGGAAGAACTGTCGGCTACATGGGACGCGCTGCAGAATCTGACCAAGGAGTACTCCTACCGGATTATCAGCGGTGAGTACCCGATCAGCAGGTTTGATAGCTACGTACGGGAGTGGTATGCTTTAGGCGGAGATAAGGTAACAGCTTACGCTAACGAGCGTCTGCAGTAACTGGCAGCATGACATGTTCAGCGGCCGCAGCGCGGCCGCTGAATCCTTTTCGACAATCCGGCTGAACGGCTGAGCAAGAGACCTTCGCCGGATTTTTTTACCCTGGGCAGCTCGTCTGCCGAACGGATGGGGAGTGACGGATGGACCAGGAAACCTACTTCAGGAAAGTATACGGGGGACTGATCGGCAAATGTATCGGAGTACGGCTCGGCGCCCCTGTTGAGCCGACAATCTGGACCTACGACCGGATTCGGCTGACCTACGGCGATATCAGGGGATATATTAAGGATTACAGGAATTTTGCCGCTGATGATGATATCAACGGTCCGCTGTTTTTCATCAGGTCGCTTATCGATTACCCCGGTCCTTTGACTGCCGATTCGGTCGGCAGAAGCTGGCTGAACTACACGCGGGAGGGAATCGGTTTCTACTGGTGGGGCGGATACGGACGAAGTACGGAACATACCGCTTATCTGAACCTGAAGTCGGGAATGCCGGCCCCGCTCTCCGGAAGCATAGAGGTCAACGGGGCAACCGTGGCTGAGCAGATCGGAGGGCAGATCTTCATCGATTCCTGGGGCTGGATATCCCCCGGTGACTGCATTCGGGCAGCTGATCTGGCTGGTACAGCGGCAAGCGTCGGTCACGACCGAAACGGCATCTACGGCGGGCGTTTTATCGCAGCCTGCATATCGGCTGCTTTCACCGAGAGCGATATCATGAGCGTTCTCCATAAAGCACTTGAGACGGTTCCCGAGGGAAGCGAGTATCGGCGGGTTGTCACTGAAGTCAGGGATTTCTACAAAAGCTCTCCCGATGACTGGCGTTCAGCCCGTGCCTTCCTTGAGGAGAACTTCGGGTATGACCGCTATCCGGGGGTGTGTCACATCATTCCGAATGCCGGTGTCTGCGCCCTCGCCCTCTGTTATGGAGCCGGTGATTTTGCCCGTACAGTCGAGATTGCCGTCATGTGCGGTTGGGATACCGACTGCAATGCAGGTAATGTCGGTGCGATTCTGGGTGTGCTCTCCGGTATGGACCGGATTCCTGAGCATTACATCCGTCCGCTCCACGATTTCCATGCGGCAAGCAGTATCAGCGGAGCGCTTAATGCGGTCAATCTGGTCAAGGCCGCGAAGGAGCTGGCAATGATGGGGCTGGATGCCGGTGCAGTCCGTAGCCTCCTCAGTACGGGGAAGGCGGATGAAGGCGAAGAGAGTGAAATCCCCTCATCCTGGTTTGCCGGTACCTTTACCGATGATATTATCCTCGATCTGAGACTCCCGAAATCGAGCGGCGGACTGAGAACTACAAGCAGCTATCTGGCGCCTGTAGGCGCGGGAGAGGACTTCCGGGCAGAAGGCGCAACCGTTGTGCTTCTGGACCGGCTGCAGCGCGGGGATATTGCCGGCATCTATTATCCTGCGTACTACAGGCGGGAAGATTTCGATGATGAGCGGTACTCACCCACGTTTACCCCGACTGTGTATCCCGGGCAGAAGCTCAAAATAACCGGCCGGGTTGAGCGGATGAGCGGTCAGAGGATTGCGCTGGCTCCCTACGTGCTTGATGCAGGTGCTCAGGAGCCGATTCACGGAGGTTATATCTTTCCTGCCCCGAATGAGGAGTTTACGTTCGAGTGGGAGATTCCGGCGGTCGGCTTCGCCGTAAGGCAGGCGGGAGTGCTGGCTGCCAACTTTGATGCGGAGAAATTTCTCGGAAAGCTCCGGATAGAACACTTCAGCATCACCGGAGCGCGCTCATTCACCGTCAGTTTCTGTGATGAGCGCCATGAGTTCAAGGGTCTTTCTCGCTGTTCCTGCACGGGAGGAGCCTGGGAGCTTGAGGACGGCGGCCTGCGAGTTATCACAAATGATACTTTCAGGCTCTACAGCGGGCCCTACTATACGAGAAATTCGACCGCCGCATGCGAGCTTGTCCCCGAATACGGCGACAGTCATCTGATGTGCATCCGCTCAGCGGGGGCAGAGAGCGGCTACTTTTTCGGGCTGCACGGAAGCGGTAAAGCTGCCCTGATCCGGCAGGAGCATGAGAGCAGGATACTCTGTGAAGTTCCCTTTGACTGGAAGATAGGTCAGCGCCTGCGTCTGGAGATGGAGAGCTCCGGGGAGAGGCTGCTCTGCCTGATCAACGGAAAGCTGCTCATTGACTATACCGATATCCCCGCGCTTCCCTATGGAATGGCGGGCGTCGCCAAGCTTGGTCGGGGCAGAACGCTTTTTCTCTCGCTCTCAGCCGAGGAGCGACCCTGATGACAGCATCTGCAGGGACCAGGGAGAAGCTTGATGCCCTGGTTACAGTTTCTGATGATGCACCCGTTCTGGAGATCAGTATCCGTTCACCGGTAGCCGATCTGTTCGGGAGCTCTCAGCGCCGTACCATAACCCGGACGCTCGGGGAGCTGGGTGTCAGTCGGGGTACCGTGACGGTTGAGGATAGCCAGGCTCTTGACTGCGTGCTTAAGGCAAGGGTCAAGGCTGCTGTAGCCAGGCTCAGAAGAGCAGGGGGGATGTTATGAGAAGCTGGCTCTACGTCCCCGGCAATTCGCCGCGTAAGGCAGTCAACGCCGGGGTGTTCGGGGCTGACGGTTTGGTGTTCGATCTGGAGGACAGCGTCGCTGCCCGGGATAAGGATGAAGCCCGGCTGCTGCTCTGCGAAACTGTCGGCGCTCTCGATTTCGGTTCTTCCCGGATAGCGGTCAGAATAAACGGTCTTGAAACCCGCTGGTGGCGTGAGGATCTGGAGGTATGCACTGATCTAGCAGCATCCCTGAAACTTACTGATATTCGTCTCCCTAAGGTTGAGTCAGCATCAATGGTGCGGCTGATCTCTCAGGAGCTCAGAAGGCTTGAGATGCGTGCAAAGGTTGAGGAGGGTACGCTCCAGCTGCAGTGCATCATTGAGACGCCGGCGGGGCTGCGGCAGGCGTACGCTTCGGCGGAGGCCTCATTGCGGGTTTCGGCCATCTGTTTCGGGGCTGAAGACTACTGCAGCCTAACCGGGGTCGACCGGTACGGTCCCCCGTTCGCCCTCGATTATCCCCGCAGCCGTATTGTCTCTGCTGCCGCTGCAGTGAACGCCGCCGCCTACGATACGGTGTGGGGAGCCTATCGGGATGCCGACGGACTGAAGGAGGAGGCGCTGAGGGCCCGGGCCCTCGGATTTTCCGGGAAATCGGTCATACATCCGGACCAGGTCGCTGCAGTGAACGCTGTGTTTTCTCCTACGGAGGCGGAGCTCGCATGGGCTGAGCGGATTGTGCAGGCTGCTGAAGGGGCAGATGCGGATAGGGGAGCGTTCGGGGCAGACGGGTATATGGTTGATGCGCCGGTTGTCAGACGGGCGCAACGGATTGTATCAGCTGCCCGATCGCTTCCGGGGTATTCGGGGAAGATGCGATGAGCGCAAGTGTGCTGCCGACGGTCTGCCGCGACTGGGATACGCTCTTCGCTGCGGTGAATATGCGCAGCGGGATGCGTATCAGTTTTCATCATCACCTGCGCTACGGTGACCTCGTAACCGGCGAGGTGCTGCGGGAGCTGGATAAACGCGGCATCAGGGACCTGACTCTCTGTGTTTCCTCCATCATGGGAAGCGCCTGTGAGGCGGCAGCCGCTGCCGTACGGTCAGGTACGGTCAGCGCAATTGAAACTACCGGACTGAAGGATCCGCTTGCGCAGATGGTACGTGGCGGGGAACTCGATAATCCGGTGATCTTCCGCACCCATGGAGGCAGAGCTCGGGCCGTCCGGACCGGGGAGGCTCCCATAGATGTTGCGTTTATCGCCGCATCGGCAGTTGATCATGCCGGGAATATGAACGGCACTGACGGTCCCTCCCGGTTCGGCTCCCTCGGGTATGCCCATGTGGATGCCGCCTACGCCCGAACGGTTGTCGCGGTCACCGATAATCTGTGCAGCGAACCTCTCGATTATATCTCGATATCAGGAGAGCGTATTGCCTGCATTATGACGGTAGACCGCATCGGCGACAACACCCTGATCAGCAGCGGTTCCCTCAGGACTTCCGCGAATCCGATCCAGCGGCTGGTGGCTGAACGGACGAGGGATCTGCTGCTCGCTCTTGGGGCCCTGAAAAACGGTATGGGATTCCAGGCTGGAAGCGGAGCGGTGTCGCTGCAGGTTACCCGGCTGGCGACTGAGGTGATGCGGGAGCGGGGTATCCGCGGTTCCTTCGCTTCGGGAGGAATTACTTCGGAGCTGACCGGTCTTCTTGAACAGGGTCTCTTTGAGACGCTCTACGATGTACAGAGTTTCGATCTCACTGCTGCCGAATCGCTGCGGCGCAATGCCGGCCATCTGGAGATGAGCGCAGCACGCTATGCCGACCCGGGTATTGCGGGAAATATTGCCGGGCAGCTCGATCTCATGATCCTTTCTGCCGCGGAGGTTGACTGCAGCTTCAGCCTGAACTCCCTGACTGGAACGAACGGCAGGATAATTGGGGCTCTCGGCGGTGCTCCCGACACTGCTGCCGGGTCATCTCTGACTGTAGCCGTGCTCCCTTCCATCAGGGGAAGGATCCCTACCGTACACAGGCGGGTACAGACGGTCTGCACTCCCGGTTCACGAGTCGACGCGGTGGTGACCGAACGGGGCATCGCGGTGAACCCCCTGAGGGAGGACCTGACCGGGCTTCTTGCCCGCAGCCGCAATCTGGACATTGTCACCATTGAGGAGCTGCTGCAGCGGGTTCACGCGGTTACCGGTACACCTGAGTACCCGCGCCGAACCGGCAGAACTGCCGCAGTAGTGGAAGACCGTGAGGGCTCTCTCCTCGATACCATCTCCGTCATAGACTGACCACACGTACAGCAGCACTGATAACTGTCTCGACAGCCCCTCCCGTGCCCTGCCATGGGAGGGGCAGTTGCGCAGTATCTGGCAGTAATCTTGTAAGATAAATAGTAAAAATAAACCTTTTATACATAGGTAAAGCCGTTAACATAAACCTCTTAGGTTTATATTTATAAACCATTGAATAGTAAGAAAATATAGAGAAAATTTGTAATTATTTCTGTATCCGAAATCCCCGTATCAGAGTTATAATCTTGTAGTCCTATCGGAAGCTGAAGGTACTTCATTCTGGTGTGCCGGACGTGCGGTTCCCCTGCTTGCGGATAGAGGTGTATGCAAGAAAAAAAAATGGGAAAAAAGTTGGGAGGAAGGTAATGAAATCAGCTGTTCGTATGATGGTTCTGCTGCTCATAGCAGCAGCTCTGACCGGGTGCAGTTTTCTTCAGGATGTGACTGACCAGATTATCGCGGAGATCTTCGTCACGCAGAATGACAGCTACAGCTCCGCGTATCAGGACTTTGTCGGCAATGATGATGAGGAGGCCCTCAAGGCGATCAACCTGATGCCGGCAGCGGGTAAGAAGCTCTACCCGAATGCTCCGTTCTTTATCTATTTCGATAAACTGGTCGACCCGAATACCGTGGACGGCAACGTCATCGTGCTGGTCGACAAAGACCCCGTATCTATCAACGTAGTTCTCAGCACCTGGTACGACCCGGCCGATCCGCGGGCGCAGCTCACCGTGAGCCCGAAGAACGGATGGCCGACGAACAGCGTACTGAATGTCAGCATTGAGTCCGGTCTCAAGGATGTCTACGGCAACAGCTTCAACAAGGAGGAGTTCAGCTATAAGACGGGAGTCTTAAGCAGTACTGAGCTGACGGCAGGCGCCTTCAGCTTCGAGGACGGAGATGATTCGATCTTCTACATTGAAGGACGCGGAGGACTCTTCTCCTTCTCCGATGACAAGGTGCAGGAGGATGTCGATTTCTCGGCTCTTGAAGGCGACAAGGCGGTCCTGCTGTCCACGGCCAATGGGAATAATGGTGATATCCTCCTCGACTGGGACGGGCTCGCCGGGAACGCCATCATGACCGACATGGCCGCAGCCAAAGGTCTCAGTGCCCCCACGCTTTCATCAAGGGGTATCGCTGCCAAAGACTCAGGAGAGGAACCGCCGATGGACGGGGAAGGTGAAGACAGCGAACAAGTAGCGTTTGGAGCAGGTGAGTACTCAACCTTCTCGCTGAACAATGTCAGCATTCCCGCCGGAGCTTCCAGCCTCAAGCTTGACTACTATTTTCTCTCCGATGAGTTCATGTTTTATATCGGATCCATATTTGACGATGTCGCAACCTACTCCCTCAACGACAGCAACGGGAATGTGAAGAGTAACGTCATAGACAGCGTCAACTTATATGATGGGACGAAGACTTCGGCGGAAAACGGGCTTACCCTGGTCCCCGGGTTCCCGAGTGTTGAGGTTTGGGAAGGAGAAGAAGGCGGCGGTGAAGAAGGTGAGTTGAGCAAGAATTTAGAGGGCGGAGATGAAGGCGAGCAGGAGGGGGTATTCCGGACAGACATGGAAACCCTTACTATTCCGCTTGGGGTGCTGTCAGGCAATGTTGACCTGTTCATCATGATCTCCGATGTAGGCGACAATATACTCAACTCCTACATCATCTTCGATAACATTCGGTTCGAGTAGGGCATCTTCCCTGCTGTACAGCCGGCCGGGAGCTGCTGCTTCCGGCCGGTTTTCTCTGTTCAGAAGATGCTGTGCTCCGGGATGGAGCTTGCGGGAATCCGTTCTGCTTCCATGATTTCGGCCAGACGCTGCAGGGAGGCGAGGATCATTGATTTCTCCCAGTCGGCAAGATGGTCAAATTTGCGGCTGAAGTTTTCCTGCAGCAGGGGGGGGTTGGTTTCAAGCACCGCCTCCGCCTTCTCCGTCAGGCAGAGGTTGACCTTCCGCTTGTCGGTCTCACTGCGCTTGCGCATGGCGTAACCCTGATGCTCGAGGCGGTCGAGAATACTTGTCACCGTGGCCTGAGAGAGGCTTACGCTGCGTGCTATGCTTGAGATCGGCCGGTCAGCCGATTTTTTAATCTCTTTGAGGATGATAAGCTGCGGGCCGGTAAGGCCGTAGTTTTTTGTCAGCTTTTTTGACTGCAGATCCAAAGCCCGTATTATCTGGCGTAAAATACGCACAACGGAATCACCCGTGCATTCATGTTCCATGCCTGTTCCCACCCTGTCTCAGCGGCTGCCGCCCTGTACCCTGATCCCATAGCAAGATACGGCAATCTTAATACAGCAGCCTGAAAATGAACAGCTGCAGGCTGGCGGCTTTTTCCGCTATATGTAATGTATCCTAAATATTATAATACAAATAAAAAGAAAGTCAACTGTGTCCATGTTGTACTCGTTAACCAGGATGAGCTGGAGTTAAGATAGGGATTTTTTGAACAATGTTCGCTTCAAGTGTTGTAAAAGAAGTACTGTTCTGTCGGATTATTTTTGCGTATGCTGTACAATGACCGTGTTTTAGTATCTGTCCGAATTAAAAAATCTTAGAATGTTGACAAAAAGTTTTAATATAATTAGGATACAAAAGAAATTTATTCTTACGAGGAGGCTTCTATGAAAAAAATAACACTGGCGCTGCTGGCAGCGCTGCTGTGCGTATCATTTACGGTTACCGCCCAGGGTCAGGATGAGGAAGGCGTAACAACCATTGTCTTCGGCGACGTATCCTGGGACAGCGTTCAAGTCCATAATCGGATTGCGGCATTTATCATTGAAAACGGGATGGACGGGTATAAAGCCGACTACATCCCCGGTGATACGATGCCCATCCTCAACGGAATCATTCAGGGCGATATCGATGTCGATATGGAGTCCTGGCACTCCAACTATATGGAGGTCTATGAAAAGGGTATGGAGACCGGCGAGATTGTCGACCTCGGTCAGAACATGCCTGACGCTCCCCAGGGATGGTGGCTCCCGCGTTACCTGGTGGAAGGACCTGACGCCCCCGCTCCCGACCTGAAAAGCATTGCTGACCTGCCGAAGTACGCTCACCTCTTTCCGGACCCGGAAGACCGCTCCAAGGGACTGATCTACGGCGGAGTCGCCGGTTGGATGGTTACCGAGATATCTGAGGATCTCTTCAGCGAGTACGGTCTCGAAGATACCTACAATTTCCGCATCGCCGGGTCGAACGCCGCTCTTGCCGGCACCATGGCCGGAGCCTACGAAAAGAAAGAGGGGTGGGTAGGTTACTACTGGGCGCCCACTGCTATTCTCGGCAGGCTCGATATGATTCTGCTTGAGGGCACTGAGCACGATCCGGCTATAGTTAACATCCTGGTAAATAAGTCGATGCTCGAGAAAGCCCCGGATGTCGTCGAATTCCTGAGAAACTACAGCACCTCGGTAGCCGAGAACAATGAGTTTCTTGCTGTCATGGATGACAACGGCTACACGACCGAGGAGACGGCTGAGTGGTTTCTGAAAAATAAGGAAGAGACCTGGACCTCCTGGGTATCAGAAGAGGTTGCCGAGAGGGTGAAAGCGGCGCTCTAGAAAAGTTTCGGCAATGAAGCAGCCTCCGCAGGGTTACTCCTGCGGGGGTTTTCGCCGCATAGTCAGAGTGGAAAACAGTATGGAAACGACAGCTGAAAACAGAACAGAGACAGCCGCTGATGATGTGCATATCCGGATAGAGAACGTATGGAAGGTTTTCGGACGGGACCCCCGCAGGGTGCTTGAGAAACCCTACCGGGATATGTCCAAGGACGATGTCCAGAAGAAGACCGGCTGCATAATCGGTATGCGCGACATCAACCTGGAGGTTCGTAAGGGGGAGTTCTATATTCTCATGGGGCTCTCAGGCAGCGGAAAATCGACGCTGATCAGGAATCTGATCAGGCTCGTACAGCCGACTTCAGGCAGGATTGTCATCAACGGAGATGACCTGACGGCGATGAATCCCGAGGAACTGCTGC
>CAYSRK010000327.1:0-4471 GCA_964433385.1 uncultured Spirochaetales bacterium | reverse complement strand
GTTATCACCCTGTATGATGTCCGTTGCAATGGGGGGCTCTTTCTGAAATAATACTGCTTGTAATCAATCAGCAGACGTACCGGTACCGGGCAGACATCCTTATGAAAACCTCGCCGAGGCGTGTGTCGTTCGAATCGATCAGGGAGGTAGATATGTGCGGAATAGTGGGTTACTGCGGCAGCAGATCAGCTTCAGAGGTGCTGCTTGAAGGGCTCAAGCGCCTTGAGTACCGCGGCTACGATTCTGCCGGCATCTGCGTAGGCGGCGGCGGAACAGAACTGCAGCTGGTAAAGCGCAAAGGCAAGATCCGGGATCTGCGCGAGATCGTTGATACGAAGCTCAGCGGAACCTTCGGCATCGGCCACACCCGCTGGGCAACCCACGGTGAGGTGAACGACACCAATGCCCATCCCCATACCAGCGAGTCAGGCGACGTGGTTATCGTTCATAACGGAATCATAGAAAATTACCTCGACCTGCGTACCCGCCTGGAAGCCGCCGGCAGGACCTTCAAATCTGATACCGACTCGGAGGTAATCGCCTACCTCATAGAGGAGGAGTACCGCGGCAGCCTTGAGGATACCGTGAGACAGGTCCTTCCCAAGCTCAAGGGAACCTACGGCATCGCGGTTATCCATAAAAAGGAACCGGGAAAAATCGTAGGCGCCCGAAACGGCTCACCCCTGGTCCTTGGAGTCGGCGAACATGAAATGTTTCTCGCCTCCGATGTTACCGCCATCCTCTCCTACACGAAGAATGCCGTGTACCTCAATGACGGAGAACTCGTCACCCTTACCAGCGAAGGATACCGGACTTACGACATTCACGATACCCTGATCCAGAAGCAGGTGGAAGAGATCAGCTGGGAGCTGGAGCAGATAGAGAAAAAGGGATTCACCCACTTCATGGAAAAGGAGATCCATGAACAGGTCGAATCGATCAGAAGAGCCTTTCAGGGACGGCTGAACCATGATTCGGCGACCGGACACCTCGGAGGACTCAACATGCCTCCCCACCGGCTGCTGCAGGTGCGGCGGGTGGTCATCATCGCCGCAGGAACCTCCTACCATGCCGGCATGATCGGAGCCTACCTCATTGAGAAACTCGCGAGAATACCGGCCACCGCCGAACTCTCATCCGAACTGCGCTACAAGAACCCGGTAGTGGAACATGACACCCTCTACTTCGTCATATCCCAGTCGGGCGAGACCGCCGACACCCTCTACGCCATGCGGGAAGTCCAGCGCAAAGGCGGACACGTCCTCGGTATCTGCAACGTTGTCGGCTCCACCATCGCCCGCGAATCGAACGGAGGAGTATACCTCCACTCGGGACCGGAAATAGCAGTCGCCTCCACCAAAGCCTTCACCTCGCAGCTGACCGTTCTCTACATCCTCGCCCTCAGCCTGGCCCGCATGCATCATCTCTCCTTCGAGGAGGGGCTGCGTGTAATCCAGGACCTGGAAAAACTGCCGGCGCACATCCAGACAATCCTCAGCAGGGCATCCCAGCTCAAGGAACTGACCGCGAAATACCATATCTACAGCAACTTCCTCTTCCTTGGGCGGGGACTCAACTACCCGGTAGCCATGGAGGGTGCGCTCAAGCTCAAGGAGATCTCCTATATCCACGCCGAAGGGTACAGCGCCGCCGAAATCAAGCACGGCCCCATAGCCCTGATCAATGAGACAACCCCGAGCTTCTTTCTCGTGCCGGATGACGCGCTGCGCGATAAAGTCATCACCAATATGAAGGAGGTGAAAGCCCGCAACGGTAAGCTGATCGCCGTCGCCGTTGAAGGCGATACCGAAGCCGCAGCCATTGCCGACGACATCTTCTACATCCCCCACACCGATGAGATCCTCTACCCGTTCCTGATGGTGCTGCCGACCCAGCTGTTCGCTTACTACTGTGCAATCGAACTCGGACGGGATGTCGACCAGCCGCGGAATCTGGCTAAAAGCGTCACGGTCGAGTAGCATTTCTCAAACCCGGAAAGCAGAAGCCGGACTGCCCTAGGCTCGTCACCTAATCGGCAGCGCCGGCTTTTTCTGCGTCTGCCCTGCTCCTGTAGCGGATATAAGGGATCACCTTCCGGTTCTGCGGAGTTCCGGTTCCATCGTAGGTGATCGAAACCACCGGCACCCCTGAAACCCGCTCAATTTCACGGCTCATCGCCTCGGTTATCAACCCGGGACAGCAGTAGGACGGGCTGGCCTGCACGAACAGGGCGACGTCGTTGTGCTCCTCGAGGATCTGGAAAATCTTGAGAATATTTTCCATGCTTTCCCCGTCATGCTCTATCGTCATATTGAACCGTGAGAGCAGTTCCTGAAGCCGGGTTCCTTTGACCGCCTCGCCGGGAGAGAAGAACTCCCTGAACAGAGAGTAGTACTTCTTCTCGATAATTTCCGCCGCCGCCAGCAGCGACCTGCTCTTGATCCAGGTAAGATACTCGTGATTGCGGAACCACTTGCGGAAATAGGCCCGGGATATGATCTTTGCATACTCATTGTACGGGGTAGTGATCACCTCGCCTCCGGCAGCCTCAATAGTCCCGATCAGGTCCTGGTTCATCACATCATTGTCACGCACGTACAAATCCCCGAACACGGCAGCTTTCGGTTTCTCCTCACCCTGACGCTTGACAGCCTCAAACCTACCGGTTATCGAACTGATGACCTCCTCAAAACCCCCGCCCGTTCTGAAAGCCTGCTCGAGCGCGCTCCTGCTCTCCTCCAGCAGACGGTCGCTCTCGCCCTTCATCACCTCATACGGGCGAACCCGGCAGACAAGCTTGCGCAGCAGACCGCCGAACATGTAGGCAAAGTAGGTATGAACCGCACAGAACGGACCGATTTCCATATGGGAGATGTCCCCGACATACACTCCCACCCGTTCCATACCTCCCCCCTCCTGTTCGAACACATTCTTGATATGCCATGGGTACATGGGAATATTGCAGGCGAGGTTGCCGCGAGCCATCCAGAGCGCAGTCTTTCCCGGATCCAGATTCTCTTCCCGCACATAATCCATAGCCTCCTGGGCGATAATACTGACCGGAAGGCACTGCCCGTTGTTGATCCTCATACTTTTCCTGATCGAAACCGGACTCTCCGGCAGCAGACGGGCATCAATGCCGAAGCGCTGAAGATTCGCCGTCAGAAGGGGACTGGTTATTGGATCCCAGTTGGGGAAGAGGACAATCTTTCCCTCCAGAGCCGTCTCGAGCTGCGGGGTCGGAGTGCCTGACCGCAGAAACGTGGGGAAGGGCAGTTTCGGCAGGGAAATCCGGGGCAGGCTGAATCGGGGTGCCCCGAAGGCCGGTAACCGGGCAAGAATGCCGGCCTTAACCGGTTCAGCAGGCGCTTCCTGCCGTTTCTGCGCAGCACCGAGCTCTTTTTTCCGGTGATTCCTGAAGGCCCTGATGCCCGCCTCAATTCTTGTCTCGTACCCCACACTGGAATCGTGCTCATCAAGCTGAAGAATCAGGTAGGGTTTCTGCGCCGCTTCCATGATCCGCTTGAAATAATCGAGGGTGAACGAGTCGGGAGAACATTTGAAACTGGTAATGTAGACCGGGTACAGACCTTCGGTGCGGGCTGTCGCAGCAGCAGCCTCAAGAATCTCTGCAGCGAAGTGCCAGTGCACCTCACTGAGAATCTGCTGAATCTCCTCCCGTGCCTGCGGATTATCAGGGAGCATGTCCTGGAAAAAGACCTTCACTCCCATTGTGCCGAATAGAGCGGGAATCCGGTTGTTCATCTCCGGTGAGAGCACCGTATAGGGCCTTCCGACTATAAGGGCTGCAATCTCCGCCGGCGTCTCGCCCGCCCGACTGAACTCGGTACGGAAGAGTTCGACCAGCTGTTCCCGCTTCACCTCCATATACTGCTGAGCGGATGAAAAGGCCCTCGCTATGTCGATGAGGGCACTCTTCTTCTTCAGCCAGGGAGAGAGAACGCGGGAGAGCTCATGAATGTTATGGGGAAAATTACCCGGCTTGATCAGAGGCGAGAGGACGCCGGCCTTTCCGCTGCGCTCGGCGACCGCCTTCATAAGACTGGGAGCGTACTGGGTATAGTAGCAGTACTTGCGCATCAGCTGCTCCTCATGCTTCTCCTTGGGAGCCTCCATGGAGAAGGGGAGGAATATGAGGTCCGCCGTATCGAAGAGGCTGTCGACATGGCCGTGGAGTGCTGTCATAGGGGCACAGAACTCCGCTCCGGTCAGGGACTTGCCGCGCTTGATCGGCGACTTCATTCGCTCGCTTGTCGTAACCGGAAATCCCAGCTCGGCAAAAAAATGTTTCCAGAACGGCAGCTGCTCGAGCATATGCAGGGCAGCCGGAAGCCCTATGCGGGGAAGGGCATCTTTGCCGGTCCGGGTACCGCTCTGGGCGTAGGTAAGCCGCGCAGGATTCGATGCGCTGGTGAACAGTGTGCGCCTGCTCTTCAGCAGATCAAACCCG
>CAYSRK010000326.1:0-5289 GCA_964433385.1 uncultured Spirochaetales bacterium | reverse complement strand
AAACCGGCCTGACGTTCTTGACCCGGCCCTGATGCGACCCGGCCGTTTCGACCGCCAGGTAGTCGTTGATATGCCGGATGTTCAGGAACGGGAGGAGATTCTGAAGATCCATTGCCGGAAGCTGCAGCTTAACGACAATGTTGAACTGAAGCGCGTAGCAAGAGCGACACCGGGGACCTCGGGAGCAGATCTTGCAAACCTCGTCAATGAGGCGGCCCTCTTTGCTGCCCGGGAAAACAGCAAGACTATCAAGATGATCCACTTTGAGGAGGCGAGGGACAAAGTAATCCTGGGTATTGCACGGAAGTCCAAAGTCATGACCCCGGAAGAGAAACGGGCAACTGCCTATCATGAGGCGGGGCATGCCCTTATGTACTATTATTTGAAGAACCTGGACCCTCTGCATAAAGTAACCATCATTCCGCATGGCAGAGCACTTGGTATGACCCTTTCCCTGCCTGAGAAGGACAGTTACTCAAAGAACAAAAGTGCGCTCCTGGATTTCATCAAGGTGACAATGGGCGGCTTCGCTGCGGAAGAAATTTTTTACGGTGAGACTACGACCGGTACCTCAAATGATATCAAGCAGGCTACAAGCATTGCCCGCCGGATGGTAACGGAATGGGGAATGAGTCCTCTCGGTTTTGTCGCATACGGCCAGGAGGAAGAGCCGATTTTTATCGGTAAAGAGATTGCCCAGCATAAGGACTACTCGGAGGAGACTGCCAAAAGAATCGATGAGGAGATCCGAAAGATTCTGGACAAGGCCCTTACCGAGACGAGAGAACTGCTTGTCTCTCATCGGGATGAACTGGAGAAACTCACCGATGCCCTTGTAGAGCACGAGACCCTGGATGACGCGGATATCAGAAAGCTTCTCGGATTTGAGGAGCGGGTGTCCGTGACCAACTTGAGTTCACCCTGAATCGGCCGTTTTGCAGTATGAGTATTTCACAGAAACATACGAGAAACTTCTGTATTATTGCCCACATTGATCACGGTAAATCAACTTTGGCTGACCGGTTTATTGAGCGGGCTCATCTGGTTGACGATCGGAAGAGGACGGACCAGATGCTGGATACCATGGATATCGAACGCGAGCGGGGAATTACCATCAAATCCCAGGCGGTGACGATACCGTACCAGGCAAATGACGGCATAATGTACGAACTCAACCTGGTAGATACGCCTGGCCATGTGGATTTTTCCTACGAGGTTTCGCGGGCGATTTCATCCTGTGAGGGAGCTTTGCTGCTCATAGACGCAAGCCAGGGAGTGGAAGCTCAGACGCTGGCCAACATGTATATGGCCATGGAACTGAATCTTGAAATAATTCCGGTTATTAACAAGATCGATCTGCCCAGTGCCGATATCCCCATGATCCGCCATCAGATAGACCACGATCTCGGCCTTGACCCTGATATAGCTGCCCTCGTCTCAGCGAAAACAGGGCAGGGGGTGGATGAGCTTCTTGAGCTGATTGTGGAGTATATACCCCCTCCGGAATCGGATGTAGATGCGCCGGTGAAGGCGCTTATATTTGATTCCCATTACGATACCTATCGCGGTGTTATCATTCACATACGAGTATTTACCGGCACCCTGCGAGTCGGAGATGAAATCCAGTTCTGGTTCAATAAGTCCGCGTATACAGTGGAGGAGTTGGGCAAGTTTCAGATGGGATTGAAGAAACTCCGTGCGCTGAAGGCTGGGGATGTCGGTTATCTTATTGCCGGAGTGAAGAATGTTGCTGATATCAAGATTGGAGATACTGTAACCCTGAAGGAGAATCCCTGCGACAAACCGCTCAAAGGCTTCAAAGAGGTCAAACCGGTTGTCTTCTCTTCCATATACCCGGTCGATTCAAATGACTATGAGGAACTGCATACGGCAATCGACAAACTGAGGCTCAATGATGCATCTCTGGTATATGAGAAAGACTCGTCTGCTGCCCTGGGTTTCGGTTTTCGCTGCGGTTTTCTCGGTCTGCTTCACCTTGAGGTAATTCAGGAGCGTATTGAGCGTGAGTTTGATTTATCGATCGTGTTCACCTCGCCTTCTGTCCGCTATACGATTCATGTAAAGGACGGTACAGTTCTAACCGTCGACAACCCGCTGGAATTTCCAGATCCCCAGACTGTTGAATGGAGTGAAGAGCCCTATATCCAGGCTCAGATCATAACCCCGAGCGAGTATGTCGGCGGCTTAATCAATCTCTGTATGGAGAAACGGGGGGTCCAGACCGCCCTTCACTACCTTGATGAAAAGCGGGTTGAGCTTGTGTACGAAATGCCGTTAGCCGAGGTGCTGTTCGATTTTTATGATCGGATGAAATCTGTCAGCCGCGGTTATGCCTCGTTTGATTATGAAATTATCGGTTTCAGAAGGACAAATCTGGTTCGCCTCGATATTATGGTAAATGGCTCTATAGTGGATGCCCTTTCCCAGCTGGTATTCAAAGATAATGCCGCCGCACGAGCAAGAAGCGTCTGCAGAAAACTGAAGCAGGAGATTCCAAAACAGCAGTTCAAGATTGCTATACAGGGGGCAATAGGGAGTTCAATTATTGCCCGTGAGACAATCTCAGCCTTCCGAAAAGATGTTACGGCAAAATGCTACGGCGGTGACATAACCCGCAAGAGGAAACTGCTGGAAAAACAGAAAGAGGGGAAGAAGCGTATGAAGATGGTAGGTAATGTGGAAGTACCCCAGAGAGCTTTTCTTTCTGTTCTTAAAAGCGATGACAGCGACTGATTCAATCCCTGTTCCTGACAGGCTCTGATCCCTGTCAGGAAACGAGGGTTTTCATCAGTTGTTTGAGATCACCTGACTGAAAAAAGTCTCAATGAAATTATCTTCAAATTTGTCCGAGGAAAATACCATCTGGTTGAAGTCATTCTGAATCATTGCCGGGGCGTAGTAGGGATACAGTGTGTCAAGAATATCGCGGTTGTTTTCCGTCACGCTCTCCTCGGTACAGTAAGCAAGAACAATCCCCGATTCGGTTATAATAGGTTCAGATAGTGATCCCTCTTCGGTGGCAAAGAGCCTTCTGAGAGCCTGTTCGTTTGTCTCAAGGCTTGCAAATATCTGCTGATCGTCATTGTAGGAGAAGGAGGAGATAAACTGTACACTTCCGTAATTTATCGGTGCCGGACCTGCCTTATAAACGGTGAGGCCACGCTGTTCTGCCTCATCTTGAAATGAATCGGCTCCAGCTTCGGCTAATTCCGTCGCCTCTGTTACAAGGTAGTCCTCCACACGACCGCGTTCACGGGAGATGAGGTAGTTTCTGACCGTATCGATCAGCTGCGGATTGGAAAAATCAGGCTTATCAGGGGTGCTGTTCAATTTGAAGATATTTAAACCGAACGGGGTTTCAATCAGCTGCGTGTATTCACCCGGCTGGAGAGAAAACAGCATATCAAGATCCTCTGTGGAGTTGAAATTCTGACGCAGTTCGTAATAATAGTACGATCCGGCCTCGCCTCCGTCTTCCGCAAAGGAGTCAACTGAGTGAGCCCTTGCAGCCTCCTCGAACAGCAGCGATCCTTCCTGAATACTGTTGTAGACCTCCTGGGCTTCGTTCCGGGAGCCGGAGGGAAAAGTAATGATACTGATGTCGGCAGATACGAATTCATCACTGTTTTCCTGACCGTATGTAATAACCTGCTCTTCAGGATAGGAGTTCATCGGGAAGAGAATATACTCATAAGCCTTCTCGAGACTGCTCATTTCAGCAATAAAATCAATCTCAGCCGGAACGGTATTGACACCGAACAGATCATCAACAAGCTGCTGCTGTAAAAGTGTGATCTCTGCGTCTTCTCTGATGGCCGTGCGGTTCTCCACGGAGACCGAGTTGTAGAGCTCCCTGTCAAAGCGGCCGTCTACCACATAGGGGCCGGAAGTAAGCAGATACCGGTCAACTGCCTCGTCAGTGACAAACATACCGCTCTTCTCAGCCTCTGACATGAGAGCAGTGTGGATCACAGTACTGTCATAGGCCTGTTTCCATATCTGGTAAATCTGGTACTCATAGGAACTGTCGGCAGACTCGGTTTCCCAATTACGGGCTATCGTGTTCTGCTGATTGTACATGTAGCTGTTGTAGGTGTAGGCGATGGGAATACCGTCATAAGAGCCGAAGATAACCTCATTTCTGTTGCTGCCGAATACTCCCACCAAGGGGCTGAGCCCGAAAGCAACGACAATAAGAACTAGCAGTATGATGCTGAGAACCCAGGATAGTTTAATTTCCCGTTTTGGTTTTTTTTCGCCGTTTTTCTTACTGTTCTGAGCAGCTGCAGAAAAATCACTGATTTTATTAGAAGACATGTACAACATCCTTATTATGTGGGCAACACCGATTGAAACGTTGTAAAAAAATAGCATGTAGCAGGTAAAGAGTCAAGAAACCTGGAAGTTGCAGCCAGCGGTCCTCTGGAAGTTGCAGCCAGCGGTCCTCTCACAGCTGAACCTGCATAAACAATGATTGTAAGAGGAGCACTAATTGCATATAGTATCTGTATGAACTGGCTGATCAAGGCTCAGAGCGTACTGCGAAATGCATTTCTCCTGCCGGTATTCGCCTACCGGAAGATTATCTCTCCCTGGCTGAAGCCTTCGTGCATCTACGATCCGACATGTTCTCAGTATATGATCGATGCGGTGAGAAAGCATGGTATATTCCGCGGCTTTTCCGCGGGACTGCTGCGCATCGGCCGCTGTCACGGTTCCTTCTTTGAAGGCGGGTACGACCCGGTCCCGACCAGTTTTTCATTCAGAAAGCTTATCAGCAAGTATCGGGAGTTCAGACCCGAGAAAAAGAGCTGATACCGTTCAGCTCCTGCTCAGCTTTCAGCCACCTGGCGTATAAACGGAATCAGAGCCTCTAGCGCATTTTCGTTATATCCGCCTTCGGGTATGATCAGATCAGCGTACATTCTTGTCGGCTCAATAAATGCGAAGTGGCCGGGTCTGACAACTTCAAGATACTGTGTGATGACTGATTCCAGAGTTCTCCCTCTCTCCTTGATATCGCGCTGGAGTCTCCTGATAAACCGTATATCGTCAGGTGTATCAACGTAAAGCTTCAAATCTATCAGCTCCCTGATCTCAGGATTAGTAAGAATCATCAGCCCTTCGATTACCACGAGAGGGCGCGGCTTGACTTCTATACAGGTATCCATTCTCCTGTGGTGAACAAAATCGTACTGAGGCATGAGAATGGGCTTGGAATGTTTCAGGGCGAGAAGGTGCCTGTAAAACAGTTCACTGTCAAAGGCG
>CAYSRK010000325.1:0-3888 GCA_964433385.1 uncultured Spirochaetales bacterium | reverse complement strand
TGTCGTGATCACGGTGTATGCTGACAGAACGTTCACCTTCATTCTCAAGACCCCCCCGGCGGCAGTGCTGATCAAGAAAGCCTGCGGCATCAGCAGCGGGTCGGGAGAACCCCACAAGAACAAGGTGGCCAAGCTGACCCGTACCCAGCTGCGTGAGATAGCTGAGATGAAAATGCCCGATCTGAACGCCAACACGGTGGAAGCGGCGATGAACATCATTGCCGGTACTGCCCGCAGCATGGGCGTTGAAGTGGAAGCGGAGGCGTAACATGAAACGAAGCAAAAAATACCAGGAAGCCGTTTCCCAGTACAGCAAGCAGGATCTTTTCGCCCCTGCCGATGCAGCGGAAGTTGTGAAGAAGCTTGCATTCGCAAAATTCGATGAGACGGTGGAAGTATCGATCAAGCTCAACCTGAAGAAGAGCCAGTCGGTCCGTGATACCGTGGTTCTTCCCCACCAGTTCTCTGCCCAGAAGCGGGTTCTGGTCTTTGCCCGCGGCGAGAAGGCCGACGAGGCCAGGGAAGCCGGAGCCGCCTTTGTCGGGGATGTCGACCTGGTCGAGAAGATCAGGGGCGGCTGGCTTGACTTTGATGTTGCCGTAGCTACTCCTGACATGATGAAGGACGTCGGACGTCTCGGACCCATCCTCGGACGCCGCGGCCTGATGCCCAACCCGAAGACCCAGACGGTAACCTTCGATATTAAGGCCGCCCTCGCCGAACTGCAGAAGGGGCGGGTGGAGTTCCGTTCAGACAAAACGGGAGTCGTGCACCTGGCCATCGGCAAGGTATCAATGGAAGCGGATAAGATTGTGGAGAACCTGAGACTGGTTTTCAGCGAAGTTGTCCGCAAGAGACCGAGTGATGCCAAGGGTGAATTTGTAAAAAGTGTCGCGATTTCTTCAACAATGGGCCCTGGTGTTCGTGTTGATCTTCGCGAGAATCTGTAGAAGGCGGAGGTCGCAAGATGGCTGAATACGAGACGAAACTGCAGCAGAAAAAACTTGATGCTGTGCAGGCTCTGGTGGACGAGTTCAAGTCTGTCCATGATTTTATATTTACCGACTACCGCGGTCTTACCGTGGAACAGATCACCGACCTGCGCAGCAAACTGCGTGAGCAGGAGGCGGTCTACAAGGTAATCAAAAACCGGTTTGCCAAGATTGCGCTGAGCCAGCTAGACAAAGAGGAGACCGGAGAACTGCTGGTCGGCCCCACTGCTGTAGCTCTTCCGAAGGGTGAGTCGGGTGATGTCGCCAAAATATTGATTGAGTTCGCCAAGAACTCGCCCCTTGAGCTCAAAGGCGGTATCATCAACGGCAATCTGTTCAACGCTGAACAGGTTATTGCCTTCAGCAGACTCCCGGGACGCGATGAACTGCTGGCCCAGCTGATGGGAACCCTCAAGGCGCCCGTACAGAACCTGGTCTACCTGCTCAACGGTATACCGACCAAACTGGTAAGAACTCTGCAGGCACTTGCAGATTCAAAAGAATAAGCGGCATTAGTCTTCACAAGTAGCAATGCTATTGCCCTAAAACAACACAAGGAGAAGATAATATGGCTACCAGAGATGAGATTTTAGAAGCTATCGGCAGTATGACCGTTCTGGAACTTTCCGAACTCATAACTGCAATGGAAGAGAAGTTCGGCGTCACCGCCGCAGCCCCCGTGGCAGCGGCAGCAGCCGCCCCCGCAGCTGCCGCAGCAGCTGAAGAAGTAGAGGAGCAGTCCGAGTTTGACGTTATTCTTAAAGGAATTGCGGAAGGCAAGAAGATCCCTGTTATCAAGGAAGTCCGTGCGATTACCGGTCTCGGCCTCAAAGAAGCCAAAGACATCGTTGAAGCCGGCGATAAGGCAATCAAAGAAGGCGTCTCCAAGGAAGAGGCCAACACCCTCAAGGAAAAACTCGAAGCTGCCGGCGCCACGGTCGTTCTCAAGTAGTACGGCTGTATACAGCCTTGACAACGGCTCAGCGTGCGCCAGGAAGCACTTTGCTCTTCTGATCACCAGCCACCGGAATAAAACGTTCCGGTGGCCCGTTGTGTCTTTTGTGCGGAATCAATACTGAGCGGCCTTCCCGAAGGCCGCAGTGATGAGGATATCGGATCGGCCCGGCCGGCCCGAATAGAATGGGCGGGGGAACCGGCGGCGCAGCAGCGGCGGTACGGTTGTGACTGCCTCGACCTGTAGAGTGTACCAGGGGGTTTAGATGGTTGCCAGCGGCAATTCCATTGAAAGAATATATGTCGGAGAACAATTCGAGGAGGTGCTGGAGCTTCCCAATCTGGTAGATATCCAGCTTGCCTCGTATGAGCGGTTCCTCCAGCGTGAGACTCTGCTCAGCGGCAGCCTGCCGGCAAAGCAGGGTCTTGAGGAAGTTTTCCAGTCTGTATTCCCCATTGAGAGTCCCGGCGGCGACATGGTGCTTGAGTATGTCGGCTATACGCTGGACGAGGAAAACATAAAGTTCACTGAGAACGAGTGCAAGCAGAAAGGACTTACCTATTCTGTACCTATTAAAGCGAAAATTAACCTGATCTTCCTTGAGAGCGGAGAGATCAGACAGAAACATATCTATGTCGGCGACATCCCGCTGATGACCGAGCGGGGGACTTTTATCATCAACGGCGCGGAGCGGGTAGTCGTCAGCCAGATTCACCGCTCACCGGGCGTTATCTTTTCCAACGAGAAGGGAATCTACTCCTCGAGAATCATCCCCTACCGCGGGTCGTGGCTGGAATTCGAGATAGACCACAAGAAAGACCTCGTCTATACCAAGATTGACCGGAAAAAAAGAATTCTCGCCACCCTCTTTCTGCGGGCGCTCGGGTTTGACTCCCGCGAAAAAATCATTGAACTCTACTACAAGCCCCGAAAGGTCACGATAACGGACAATGTCGAGATCAAGGAGAGCCTTGTTGATACCGTCCTGTACAGGAACATCTTTGTGAAAAAGGAGCTGGAACAGCAGGATGGAGCCGCTGACGGAATGAAGAAGCTCTACAAGGCTGGCGACAAGCTTCACCCGCACGAGATTGACGAGCTGATCCACTCCGGGGTCTCCGAGGTGGAGATCATCGATTTCAGCAATGATGAATCCCTGCACTCTCAGATGATCCTTCGCTGCTTTGAAATCGAGGAATCACGATACACCCGGGTTGACGAGGGATTCGATGAACCGACCAAAGAGGATGCGCTTGTCGCGATCTACACAGTTCTCATGCCCGGAGAGCCGATAACCCTCGAGAGCGCGGAAAAGGACCTGAACACCATGTTCTTCACCTACCGGCGCTACGACCTCGGACGGGTGGGCCGGTATAAGCTGAACAAGAAATTCGACTATGAGACCATGCTTGAGGAGCCGGTGCTTACCCGGACGGATATCGTCAACACCATCGCCCACCTCGTCAAGGTCTACATCGGGGAAGCCAATATCGACGATATCGACCACCTGGGAAACCGGAGGATCCGGTCCGTCGGCGAACTGCTGCAGAACCAGCTGAAGACTGCCTTTTCCCGGATGGAACGGATCTGCAAGGAGCGGATGAACCTGGAAGCCGAGACGGTGAAGCCGCAGGACCTTATCTCGATCAAACCGATTGTCGCTGCCATCAAGGAGTTCTTCGGTTCCAGCCAGCTCAGCCAGTTCATGGACCAGGTAAACCCCCTGGCTGAGCTTACCCACAAGCGGCGTCTCAATGCCCTCGGGCCGGGCGGACTCTCTCGTGACCGGGCCGGGTTTGAGGTCCGGGATGTGCACTACACTCACTACGGCAGGATGTGTCCGATCGAGACTCCGGAAGGCCCGAATATCGGACTTATCGTGTCGCTGGCCAACTACACAAAGGTCAATGACTACGGATTCCTTGAAACGCCCTACCGCCG
>CAYSRK010000324.1:0-11618 GCA_964433385.1 uncultured Spirochaetales bacterium | reverse complement strand
TCTCGATATGAGGAAAGCGCGAACCAGCCTCCTTGCATATAACAGATTCTCCATCTCACTTACTTTCATTGTTCTCGTCGGGGCGCTGATCATCAGCATTCTGTTCTACCGGATAGTTTTCCTTCGCCCGTTCAACCTGCTCCATGAAGGAGTTACCCGTATTGGCCGGGGGGATTTTACCTATCCCATTCAGAGAGAATCACGTGATGAGTTTGGAGATCTGGCTGAATCGGTCAACAGGATGAGGATCAATCTCCTCAACCGCGATGAGGAGCTGAGAAAGCTTGCGACCTACAACGAGCTGATCCTCAACAACGTCCGCTCAGGAATTATTACCGCAGGTCATGACGGGATGATCAATTCCTGCAATGCGGTGGCCCGTTCAATGGTGCATCTTGTAGGCCAGAGTGAACTGCCGCTTTTTCTCGATGAAGCCGGATTTCCCTCACAGGTTCGGGACCTCATTTGGAGGGGAATTCGAGAGAGGTCCTATGTGAATCTGCAGGAGTGCCGTATCACCTATGAGGGAAGAGAAGAGATTCTTTCCGTCTCAACCTCGCCCCTCTCCGACGGCAACGATGAAACCATAGGTATCATCGCAGTAATTTCTGATGTGACCAGGGTTCGGCTGCTTGAAGAGCAGCTTCAGATTTCAAGGCGGCTTGCCGCAATTGGAGAGATGGTCGCCGGTGTCTCGCATCAGCTGAGGAACCCCCTCGGCATCATGAAGGTCTCAGCAGAGATACTGCGGGATAATTTCTCCATGGGAATACGGGGCGATGATAAGCAGTATCGACAGCTGACCGGGATGCTGGTCAGCGAAATCGATGGGCTCAGCTATATCATTCAGAACTTCCTTGATTTTGCCCGTCCTATCCAGATCCACCCCACGCCGTGTGAAATCTCGGAAATTGTTGATGAAGGGCTCTCTCTCATCCCCTTTGATCAGTTTCCCTCCATCTGTTTTGATGTGCATGTTGAGCAGAATCTTTCTCGCCGGAACCTCGACAGGAATCTGATTGAACAGGTGATCAGAAATCTGATTCAGAATGCCCTTGAGGCGACTGCAGAGGGTAATGTCAGCCTCAAGGTAAGCGGCTGCGAAGCGGGGGTGCGCATTGAAGTACGGGATACCGGCAGGGGAATGGATGAGGAGACTGTGAAGAACATATTCAACCCCTTCTACTCGCTCAAAGACGGCGGTACCGGACTCGGTCTCTCGATCGTCCACCGGATTGTCCAGGAGCATGGGGGGAATGTTAAGGTTGAGTCGATCCCGAATAAAGGGTCCGTATTTACCGTGGTGGTATGAGGTGCTGTAATGAGAAACATCCTAGTTGTTGATGATGAACTTAATATGAGGAGAGTGCTTAAAATTCTTTTCGAGTCTAAGGGATATGCCGTCCGCTGCGCATCAAACGGGAGCGAAGCACTTGAGGTTTTAAGTCGGCACAGCGAGATATCGCTGGTGGTCAGTGATCTTAAGATGCCCGGAATGGACGGTATACTCCTGCTGGAAGAGATTAAAAAGCGGTATGAAGCGCTTCCGTTTATCCTTATCTCCGCATATGGGACTATCGAACTGGCAGTTGAGGCAATGAAGCGGGGGGCCGTCGATTTCATCACAAAACCCTTCAATAAAGAGCTGATCATCCGTACCGTGGACCGCCTCTTTCAGATGGAGTCTCTGAAGAAGGAGAATGAGGCTCTGCGTGAGAACCTGAAGGATCATGATCTGATATTTCGTTCCTCACAGATTCGTCTCCTTTATGAGAAGCTGAAGAAGATTGCCGGGAGTGCAGCGACAATCCTCCTTACCGGCGAGAGCGGGAGCGGTAAGGAGGTGTTTGCCCGGGCAATACATTCCCTCTACCAAAGGGAGAAAACCCTCCCGTTCATCAGCGTAAACTGCTCAGCAGTACCCGAGAGTCTTTTTGAGTCTGAACTGTTCGGTTACCGTAAGGGGGCTTTCACCGGGGCTGATTCAGATTTTCCGGGGAAGGTGCGTCTTGCTGAGGGGGGAACCTTATTTCTTGATGAGATAGGTGATCTGCCGCTGCAGATCCAGCCGAAACTGCTTAGACTGATCGAGAACAGAACAATAGAACCGCTTGGCACAGGCAGACAGGTGGATGTCCGAACAAAAATCATATGTGCGACCAATAATGACCTCGAACGGCTCGTTACGCTGGGGAAGTTCCGAGAAGATCTTCTGTACCGCATTAATACGTTCCATATGGAACTGCCCCCATTACGGGAACGTAGAAGCGACATTGCCCCGTTATCGGAGTATTTTCTTGACCAGTTCGCCGTCGATCTTGCCACCGGAGAGAAAAGCCTCAGCAGTGAGGCTCTCAGCCTCCTCGAATCATACCATTGGCCAGGCAACGTCAGGGAGCTGCGAAATGTTATTGAGAGAATGGTTGTCCTCTCTGAACATTCGATAATCAGTGTCGATGACCTTCCTGAAGTTGTCAGGGAAGCAACCCTATGTCCAGTGAGATCGACAAGTACAGTCGACATCTTCCGCGAACGAGAAGGTGCTTCCACGCTGAACGAGATGGAGAAGCGGGTACTTCTCGATGCTCTTGAATCGTGCGGAGGAAATATCAGCGCAGCAGCGCGCAAGCTCGGCATCACGCGCAACACGATGCGATACCGTCTGAAAAAATACCGCCTTGATATCGGTTGAAATGAACCGAAGGGTGCTTCAAATACACCATCAGCACCAATCAGCAGCACCAGCAGGGAGGAAGCCTGCTGCGATTATTCGTCTGTAAGCCCGCTGCAGGAGCTTTTTTGTTCTGTGCGAAATCTGGCATGTATCTTGCTTGAGTTCAGGCATAATAAAGGAGGCTCTCATGAAAAGAGTAATTCTGGCTTTGCTCATTGCGGCAATTATGTTCTCAGTGTCTCAGTTTCTCTTCGCTGCCGGTGATGGAGAAACCGCCGGAGGTTCGCAGCTGGCGGTTGGTATTGTTCTCCCGACCAAGGATGAACCGAGATGGCTTCAGGATGAGGCAAGATTTAAAGAAGCCCTCACAGAGGCAGGATATACGGTAGAAATCCTGTTTAGTCAGGGCGATCCTGCTCGTGAACGTTCCAACGTCGAATCCCTTCTTGCCAAGGGTATCGAAGTCCTTATCATCTGTCCTCATGACGGAGCAGCGGCAGCAGCGGCAGCCGATGAAGCAGCCCGTTCGGGGGTAAGTGTCATTTCCTACGACCGGCTGATTACCGGAACCGAAAATGTCGACTATTATGTCACCTTTGACAGTGTTACCGTCGGAATGAACTTCGGGCAGTATCTTGTTGACAATGCATCGGGGAAGGGAAACAATCTCTATCTCTATGCCGGAGCTGCTACCGATAACAACGCCTTCCTCTTCTTCGAAGGTGCATGGAAAGTGCTTCAGCCAAAGATCGCTGACGGCACGTTCATCATCAGGAACTCCTCAGAGGCAGTTGCCCTGATGGGCAAAAGAGATCTGTCTCGTGCGGAACTCGGCAGGATCATTGGACAGGTAACCACAAACTGGGATTTCAATGTTGCCAAAAACCTTGCTGAAGCAAACCTTACCTCGGCTCCAGCTGCTGCAAAGGGCGTCACCTATATAGCAGCTCCGAACGACGGAACAGCGCGGGCTATTGCGGATGCATTTGCAGCTGATCGTGACGTGACGAAATACTACATATCAGGGCAGGATGCGGAGAAAGCGTCTGTACAGTACATTATTGACGGCAAACAGTCGATGACCGTCTTCAAGGATGTCAGGACGCTAGTAAAAGATGCCATCGCAGCGGCGGTAGCCCTCCTCGAAGGGGACAAACCGGCTGCTACCGGTGCATATGATAACGGAGTGACTGACGTGCCTGCAATACAGTCTGAAGTAATCACTGTTACCAGAGATAACGTCAAATCGGTTCTCATTGATACCGGTTACTACTCAGCTGGCGATTTTACCGGCCTGTAACATCGAGCTGCAGCGGATACGGAGGCGGCGGGATTACCGCCGCCTCACCTTGCAGTCTCTCTGCCGAGTTTCTGCGTACAAAACCCCTGAGGTATAGGTGTATGGTGATGAGTGAGAATTACATACTCGAGATGAAGAACATCACGAAGGAGTTCCCGGGTGTGAAAGCTCTCGACAGGGTAAGTTTTTCCGTGAGACGGGGGGAGATTCATTGCCTTGTAGGGGAAAACGGTGCCGGCAAGTCGACGCTCATGAAGGTGCTCAGCGGGGTCTACCCGTTCGGCACGTATAGCGGCAACATCATGTTCAATGGAGAGCTTCAGCAGTACCGCAGGATCAGCGACAGCGAAAAAGCCGGCATAGCGATTATTTACCAGGAGCTTGCTCTTGTACCGGAAATGTCAGTCTACGAGAACATTTTTCTCGGTCATGAGATTGTGAAAAACGGTACAGTCGACTGGAACGAGACGATCAGACGTTCAAATGAACTGATCAGAAAGGTAGGTCTCAGGATAAATCCGGGCACCCTGGTTAAAGAGCTTGGCGTAGGAAAGCAGCAGCTTGTTGAGATTGCCAAGGCTCTAAGCCGGGATGTAAAAGTGCTGATTCTTGATGAGCCCACAGCAGCGCTAAATGAGGCCGACTGTGACAATCTGCTGCAGCTCATCAGGAATCTCAAGGAAGAGCACGGCGTAACGAGTATCATGATCAGTCATAAGCTGAAAGAAGTTATCAGCATCGCCGACACGGTCACGGTTCTCAGAGACGGCCAGACGATCTGCACCCTTGATGCTGCGGCTGGGGAGGTATCGGAGAATATTCTGATCAAGCATATGGTTGGGCGTGAGATACAAAATGTATTTCCCCCAAGGGACCATGTGATTTCTCCTGAAGTGATTCTTGAAGTGAAGAAATGGAGCGCCTTCAACGTCCGCAGAGGTAAGAATGATCTTACCGATGTCTCCTTTTACCTTAAGAAAGGGGAGATTATCGGATTTGCCGGTCTGATGGGTTCAGGAAGGACAGAGCTGGCTCGAAGTCTGTTTGGAAATCCTGACCGATACCGTATCTCGGGAGAGATGAAGCTAAACGGGGAGCCTAAGGAGTTCAGCCATCCTGAGAAGGCAATTGAGGCAGGGCTGGCCTATGTTTCCGAAGACCGCAAAAAGAATGGTCTCATTCTTACCCAGGATGTGAAACAGAATATCACCATTGCCAATCTGCGTGAAATCGCCTCCAGGTTTATCGTCAATGACAACTCTGAGATTAAAGCGGCGACGGAATACAAGAAGGCGATCAACATCAAGACACCTTCTCTCGAGCAGCAGGTGATCAAGTTATCTGGAGGCAACCAGCAGAAAGTTCAGATAGCGAAGTGGCTCTTTGCAAAACCTTATGTGCTGATTCTTGATGAACCGACCCGCGGCATAGATGTTGGTGCCAAGTATGAAATATATACCATCATGAATAAGCTGGTGGAAGAGGGGATGAGCATTATCATGATCTCATCAGAGCTTCCCGAAGTGCTGGGGATGAGCGACCGTGTCTATGTCGTCTCCGAAGGAAGGATTACCGGTGAGCTGCCTGTTAAAGAGGCGACTCAGGAAAAGATCATGCAGCTCGCAACAAACTGAGAGAAGGAATAGAAAACCCATGATAGTGAATGAATTGAAGAGAGAATTACGAAAAAATATCCGTGATTACGGGATGTACATAGCCCTATTTGTGATATTCATCATATTCGGGATTATGACCGACGGGGTCTTCCTCTCTCCCCGCAATATTTCAAACCTTCTGAACCAGACCGGGTATCTGGCGGTTCTGGCAATAGGTGTTACCCTGGTGATCGTCATCAGACACATCGACCTTTCCATAGGGTTTCTATCCGGATTCCTCGGTGCTGTTGCCGCGATCCTGATGGTCTTTGCTCAAGTGCCCGTGATCATCGTGGTGCCTGCTGTCATGGTTCTCGGTATTCTGGCTGGGCTGATAACCGCCTATCCTGTGGCAAAGCTCGGTATACCTGCTTTTGTCGCCTCACTCGCCGGATGGCTCATTTATCGGGGCGCTCTTCTTCTTTCCACGCTGAAAACCGGAACGATTATCATCCCGAATAAAACCTTCAATGCGCTCGGTAATGGGTATATCCCTGATATTTTTGCTTCAGAAACTTTCCTTCCCGGTGTGCACAAGCTTACCCTTGTTCTTGGTCTTGCTGCAATTATTCTATTCATAATTATGAGGACGAAGTCTCGGAAAATGAAAGTAGTCTACGGCTTTGAAGTGGTCTCCCAGCCATTGTACGTGCTTCAGATGGCTTTTTTTGCACTCCTCATCGCTACTGTTACCTGGATTCTTGCGGGGTATAACGGTATTTCCTGGACTCTTGTCATTGTTCTTATCGTTGTTGCGATATACGGTTTCGTCACGAAGAGGACCGTCCTTGGAAGGCATATCTATGCGGTAGGGGGGAACCCTGAGGCGGCTGAGCTTTCGGGAATCAACGTTGAGCGGATTACCTTTATTGTGTTCGGCTCAATGGGTATGCTCAGTGGCCTCAGCGGTATGCTCTTTGCTTCCCGCCTGCAGTCAGCGACAACAACTGCAGGGACCCTCTTTGAGCTGGATGCCATTGCCGCAGCTTACATTGGGGGTGTTTCAGCAGCCGGAGGTGTAGGTTCCGTGGTTAGTTCCCTCATCGGGGCGATTGTCTACACCTCCCTCACATCAGGGATGAACCTGATGGGGATCGACATCTCCTCTCAGTATATTGTCCGCGGAGTTGTACTTGCACTCGCGGTAATTTTTGATGTAACGACACGCAAAATTGGAACGAAGTAAATCCCTGCAGAAGTCATGGCGACGGGTTCAGTAACCGAATAGCGGAGATCATACCAATAAGAAGTATGCTTTTCCAACTATATCAGAATCTATCGGCAATATACTGCTGTCGAAATAAGGGGTGCATGTTTCACGAAAGTCCGGAAACTCTGTACCTGACGGATATAGTATCCGCAACGCTATGGTTGCAGAACCGAAAAATGGAACCTGTCGTACCTGTGCCACATCCCACGGTGCAGCCAAGCTGATGCGCAGCAGCTTTGTTGCTCCTTCACCAGCAGTATGGATGAGGAGGAATTTTCCGTAACCCTGGGGGAAAACCCCTTTATTTACCGGGTTGCTGAACTCATTACCGGGGTAAAGGATCATCTTGCCCATTTGTTTCTGATGAAAGAAACGAACTGGTCTTTAAGTGACTGATACAGCTTGTTTTTTTGTCGCACTGCCAGGCCCGGAATATGCCGAACATATAATAGCCATATATGCTAAAGGAAGACGGCTGTATCTCGGGAGACGGACCGGATGGATGCTTCTGTCAGCTGTCTCTGCGGTCAGCCATACAGGCGAGCTTGCCTGCAGCAAACCGGTTGTCGTACAAGAGCCGAACAGAATGATTAGGGACAGAGGTATAGCTGCCTGCTCCATAGGCAGTTCGCACAACTTGGCTCGTTAGTCCAGCAGTCTGCCGCCGAATCTTCAACGAAAGAGCAGCCGCTGCGCAGGCGGCAGTCCGGACAGGAAGGAAACAGCCAGTGCCGAACTTTGAAACGAAAGGCCTCATAATCAGTACTGTGCCATATGTCAGACAAAGATCTGTGCACAATATTGCCGAATGAATAGTGGAGGGTCTGCTGAGCTGAAGCAGGTCCGGCTTCATATCCGCTGTGCAGGAACCGGTAGCAGGGTGAGACTTCGCCGTCAAATCTTATTACAGCCGCATGATTTTCAATAAAGTCGCAGCGGCGTTCTGTCAGCAGTTCAAACTCGGGCATGCGATACTGCATGCGATGTTCAACAACTTTCAGAAAATCCTTCATTCGTTCCTTCCCATTCTCTCCGGTCAGTGCAAGACTTTTGGGAATCAGTTCTGAACTTGTCGGCATCATGTGGGTGAGAATTATCTTCCAGATGCCGGCTGCCCGTGCTTTCAGGGCTATCTGGCCGATATGATCAATAATATCAGCGGTAAGCACCGTCTCCATGACAATCAGGGGAACGGAAAGTTCAGGATGTTTCTTCTTCCATGATTTCAGCTTTTCTGGCAGGAGAAACAGCGAATTCTGCAGCTGGTGACCAGTTTCAGAATCATCGTAGGATACAATCAGATAATCCAGTCCTGAGCTGGCTACTCTGAGAAGCATCTGGTCGTTCAGCAGAGTTCCGTTCGTCTGAACTGACACGGCCGCTTTGGCATGCTTTCCCGCCGCTATTACATCGAATAGTTTCGGATGGGTAAAGGGTTCCCCAATACCGGCAATAACCAGCTCCTGCAATGACGGCAGGGCGGCGATCTGCTCAATTACTATAGCGAGAGTTGAATCACTCATCGGAAGCAGTTCTTCATCAAATGTTGAGCGGAAGCACATGGGACAATTCAGATTGCAGCCTGCTGTGATTTCTATGTAAAGCTTTTTGATAGGGCGGGGTTTGTCGATTGCTACAGAGGCAGATTCAAATGTGAAGCTGACCGGCATGGATGATAACCCTCAATCATGGTTTTTTCATTAACGATGCAGAGAACTGTCAATCATCAGCAGGGAAGGGTTGTTCGGCCCCTCGGCGGCAGTCTGAGACTATGATGTCCTCAGGAGATACCGCCTAATCAGCCTCCACCTGATGGGGGGAACACACTGAGTATGCTCCCGTAGGCAACCTTTGTACGGACTCCATCGGCATGAATGACATTTTTCCCATTGATAAGCAGCAGGGTTCCCTGCCTGATGGAACCATCCTCCTCCAGCAGTTCACAAGCGACGCATACTCCCAGATTCCGGCTGTCAGCAATCTTCTGAAGCCATTCTATCAGCATGAGAACATTCGGTGGGTCAGTATCCTCCGAATAGTTTCTGGAGTACACGATATCCCTGAATCCCAGTTTTAACTGCAGTAATGAGAAAATCTTGATCGTAATATTTAATGAATCATCCATGGATGAGTCCTCTTGGAACCTTAGTGTTAGAGAAACGGACTGTCAGGCTACAGTATTTGGCAATTTCATGCTTGGACTGCACACCGCAGTACCGCACCAGGATGCGGTACTGCGGATACATCAGAACCAGATCAGGCAAGAAAGGAACAGTCAGTTTTTCTTTTCATTACGTCAGAGAGAGTTCTTTGAGTTTTATCTCACTGGGTATTCCCCTGCTGTCCCAACCGCGTATCTCGTAATAAATCGGCAGCATTTCGGAGAGCCGGTTAACAAATCCCTTGTTTGGCCCTTCACTGATCGGATCCTCAAGGAGCCGCGACGGAAGCGTATCATCAGCCGGATCAAGACCAGCATTGAGATTGAATGAACGTTCAAGATTCCAGACACGTTCCCCGATCTTAAGAATATCTGCGGCGCTCCACTCCTGGCCGAGTGCCGCATTCAACAGATCAGCATAATCAGGCACGCCCAGAGCAAAACTGGTAAATAGACATAAGCCGGCAGAATCAATAACAGCGGTAAGATCCTGAAAAGTGATAACCCACTGGGGTTTCCCCTCAAGGGCCTGAGGATCCAGCTTTTCCGGTACTCCGAGAATTTCCGGACTGATCAGATACTGCCGCACATGGCATCCGCCGCGATTACTGGTCGCATATCCCAACCCATGTCCCTGCACTCCTCGAGGATCATATGCGGGTAATTCCTGTTTTTTTACCGACATGGAGAGTTCAGGATGGCCGTAAGCAGCAGCTAAACGATAGGAGCCCTGGGTCATAAGCTCACCAATGCCGTCGCGTGAGGCCATGATTCTCAGGTACCAGGCAAGCGCTTCGGTAGTCCCGAACTTCAGTTTAGGTCCTTTACCCAAATCCTCATCGGGTATATATCCTTTCTCATACAGTTCCATGGCAGCCGAAATGGTGACTCCGGCACTGATGGTATCCAGTCCAAGATCATTGCAGATAAAATTTGCTTCGGTTATTGCGTTAAGGTCCTCGATTCCGCATGCTGGCCCAAATGCCCAGCCAGTTTCATATTCAGGACCTTCACCCTTCATTCCATTGGGAAGTTCCACTACTCGGCCGCAGCCGATTGGGCAGGCATAACATGAGGAGTTCTTCACCAGATATTTGTCAGCCAGTGCCTCACCAGACATGGAAGCTACCCCAGGAAATTGAGCTTCCTGAAAATTTCGGGTGGGGTATAGGCCACTTTCATTGATAATATTATCCAGGACCTTCGTTCCGAAAGCAGGGAGCCCCTGGCCAGTAACTCCATGAGCTTTTATCATGGAAATTTTTTCTTTGACAACTTCACGCATTCCGGCTTCATCTGCAATGGGACTATGTTTAGCTCCCCAGGCAACAACAGCCTTGAGGTTCTTGCTTCCCATTACCGCTCCGACTCCGCTTCGTCCTGCAGCCCTGTTTTTGTCGTTCATGATACTGGCCATAAGCGACAGGTTCTCTCCAGCCGGACCTATGCAGGCAACGCTTGCCCGTTTCTGTCCGGTTTCTTCAAGCAGCATGTCTGTTGTTTCCCAAACCCTCCTGCCCCAGAGATGAGAAGCGTCCCTGAGTTCTGCAGTATCTTCATCTATGTAGAGATATACCGGTTTTTCGCTTCTTCCTTCAAAAACAATGATATCGTATCCTGCTTTTTTCATCCTGGCACCGAAAAAGCCGCCCGAATTGCTCGAAGCAACTAAATTTGTCAGCGGCGATTTCGTAATAACCATGTAGCGTCCGCCGGTAGGCGCTGCGGTATTGGTCAGGGGACCGGTTGCAAAGTAGAGCTTATTTTCAGGGGATAAGGCATCGACCTTCGGATCAACCTCATCGAAGAGCATTTTTGTTGCCAGACCCCTTCCTCCAATGAAGAGTTTTGCCGACTCCTCAGGAAAACGTTCTTCTGTAATACTACTTTCTGTCAGATTAATGCGCAAGATTGTTCCCATGTATGCCATACGTGCCTCCTAGGTAATGGGTAGGATGCCTTCTTTTCCAAACACGGGAGGCCTGTCAGTTTCCCGACAAACCCTTACGGCCGAAATCCATGCCGTGAACTATGGTATAGGAACCTCGGCTTCAGAAGGTATGTTGTAGTATGGTAGAGCAGGTAAGTAGATATGTCAAATAAAAAATGAGATAAAAAGTAGTGATTGCCCTGTAAAATGTTATTATGAATAGTTACTCACTCATAGATAAAGAATAACTGCCGCAACTACATGGGTATCTCATCCTGGTGTTTCTTAGGAAAACCCATTATCACGAAACAGGCTTCTTGAGTTGAAGCCATCCTTTTTTTAGTCACCTAGCGACGGGTGAAAAATCGTCAGTTTGCAACGCCCAGAAAATCGTCACCCACGCCAAAGATCCTAACTCAGGGGTCCCATCTGGTTCAGCTTTTCCCGCAAGCGGCAGCTGGGACCTTTGATGGTGATGATTGTACTATGATGCACCAACTTGTCAACGGCCTCCTCCGTCGCCCGTATGTCATAGAATTTCGGCCAATCCTGGAATGGCCTGTTGCTCGTGATGATGATGCTTCCCTTCTCGTACCTCCTGGAAACCAGTTCAGCGAACAACTCGCATCCGGCCTTGTCCAACTGCCTGCCGGCAACATCGTTGATGATCAGTAACGAAGGTCTGGTA